>DAIRDI010000317.1:0-3964 GCA_036796235.1 Candidatus Competibacteraceae bacterium
CCACCGGCCACGCGGTGCTCAAGCAAAACGCCGAGGATGGCGGCAACCGCCGCTTCATCCTGGTGGAAATGGATGAAGGTATCGCCCGCACCGTCACCGCCGAGCGCATCAAGCGAGTAACCAGCGGCTACATCAATTCCAAAGGGCAAACCATCGCGGGCTTGGGCGGCGGGCTCCAGTTTTGCCGCCTGTCCGCCGAGCCGCTATTCACCAACGAGGGCCAAATCCGCCCCGACGTGAGTTTCGCCCAACTGGCCGAGTTCGTCTGGTTCGCCGAAACCGGCACGGGCTGCCCCAGCCGGGCCGATTCTCCCCTGCTGGGCGTACATGAGGGCCGCGCGGTTTATCTGCTCTACAACGGCATCCTCAAGGACCAGTCGGTGACCGGCGGCAACGTGTTGACCGGCCAGGTTCTCGATGGATTGCCCAGATTCGCCGGCCCCAAGGTGATCTACGCCGCCGCCAACCGTTTGGGCGTGCGCGCCGCGCGGGAGAACATCACCTTCAAACAGACGCCCTACGCGCTGGACGTATGAGCCATGACCCACTTCCCCCCGAAAACCTACCAGTCGCAGGTTTTGGAAAGCGTGGTAGCGTATTTCCAGGCGTGCCACGAACTGTCGTCGCCGTCGCTGGCCTTTACCGCCACGACCGAACGCCTATGGGGACGGGGGCTGGCCTACAATCCGCTATCCAACTTCCCGGTGGACATGCCGTATTTCTGTTTGCGGGTGCCCACCGGAGGCGGCAAGACCTGGCTGGCGGCGAAAAGCGTGGCCCTGGTCAATACCCACCTTTTGCGCGGCGAGTACAGCGTCATCCTCTGGCTGGTGCCGAGCAAGCCGATTCGCGGGCAGACCTTGCGCGCCTTGCGGGATCGCGGGCATCCCTACCACGCCGCGTTGCGCGACGCCGGCCCGGTCGCGGTGATGGACCTGGAAGAAGCCAAGAGCGTCACCCGCGCGACGCTGGATACCTCCACCACGATCATCGTCGCCACCCGCCAGGCGTTCCAGGTGGAAGACGAGGAATGCCGCAAGGTTTACCAGTCCAGCGGGGCGTTGATGCATCATTTCGACTCCCTCGCGCCCGCGCAACGAGAACTGCTGCTGACCGACGGCGACGCCACGCCCTGTTCGCTCGCCAACGTGCTGCGCCTGCGCCGGCCTTTCGTCATCGTCGATGAAGCCCACAACAGCCGCACCGAACTGGCGTTCGACATGCTGGCGCGCTTCCGCCCCAGCGGCGTCATGGAGTTGACCGCCACGCCCGATCTCGAACGCACGCCCTCCAACGTGCTGCACAGCGTATCAGCCGCCGAATTGAAGGCGGAGGAAATGATCAAGCTGCCGGTCGTGCTGGAAACCGAGCCCCACTGGCAGCAATGCCTGGCCGACGCCATCGGCCGCCGCGAGGCCCTCCAGCAACTGGCCGATGAAGAACGCCGCGCGGGCGCGGCCTATTTGCGCCCCATCGTGCTGATTCAAGCCGAGCCGCGCCGGAGCGGCGTCGAAACGCTGGACGTGGCGCGCGTCCGCGACGAACTCATCACCAACCATCGCATTCCGCCCGCAGACATCGTCATCGCTACCGGCGAGGACCGGGGCCTGGAAAAAGTCGAGGCGGAGTACCGGCTGGGCATCGCCGACCCAGCTTGTCCGGTGAACTTCGTCATCACCCAGAAGGCGCTGGCCGAGGGCTGGGATTGCCCGTTCGCCTACATCCTCGCGAGCATGGCCGCGCTGCATTCGGCCACGGCGGTCGAACAGTTGCTCGGGCGGGTGCTGCGGCAGCCCGAAGCCCGCCGTCGGGAAAACCGGCCGCTCAATCAGTCCTATGCCTTCGTCGTATCGCGCAACTTCGCGGAAACCGCCCAGGCCCTGCGCGACCGCCTGGTGGCCGGGGCCGGCTTCGAACGGCGCGAAGCGAGCGAGTTCGTGACCGCCGCCCGCGCCGAGCAGGCGCGACTCGATCTGGAAGGTCACGCGGGGCGCGTGGTCGTGCGGCCGGTGGTGATCGCGTTGCCCGAGAAGCCCGATCTCAAGAGCGTTTCCAAACCCATTCGCGACAAGGTGAGTTGGAATAGCCAGCGCAACACCCTGACCCTCAGCGCACCGCTGACCGAGGAAGAGACGGACGCATTGAAGGCATCGGTGCGTTCGGCGACCGCCGCCGCCGCGATCGATGAAGCGGCCACAGCCAGCCGCACCACGGCGGTGGAGTTTTTTCAGACGCCCGCCGAACGGGGCGAGCGGTTGCGCGTTCCGCAACTGGCGTTGCGCGTCAATGGTGAATTGCGCTGGTTCGACGACCCGGAGGCGCTGGAATATCCGTGGGATCTTTCCCCCTACGATGCCGCGCCGACCACCGACGAACTGACCGCGCTGAGCGCCGGTCTCCAGGTCGCTGAAGGCGGGGAGATCGACATCGACGGCGCCAGCGGCAAGCTCGTATCGCGCTTCCTACCCGACCTGCAACGCGATCTGGGTCTGGTCTACCCGTCCGAACATTGGGACGAGGCGCGGCTGGCGACCTGGCTGTGTCGCAACCTGCCGGAGCCGTCCCTGACCCACGCCAGCAAGCGGGCGTTCGTCGCCGCCTGGCTGATGGAATTGCTGCGCCATCCCGGTTTCACGCTCGCCCGCGCCAACTTGCAGAAGTTCCTGATCCGCAAGCTCCTCGAAGCGCGCATCCGAACCTCGCGCCAGCAAGCGGCGGGAAAAGCCGTGCAACAGGCGCTGTTCGGCGACGATGCGGCTGCCCGCGTCGCGGTCGGCGCGGACTGCGTTTTCGAGTTTCACCCCCACGCCTACGCGCCGAGCCGGGACTACGACGGCCGGTTCGGTCATTTCGAGTTTCGCGGGCATTTTTATGGCCGCATCGGCGATTTCGACAGCAAGGAGGAATTCGCCTGCGCCTGTTGGCTGGACGTTCAGGCGCAAAAAGGGCGCATTCAATTCTGGGTGCGCAACCTGGTGCGACGGGAAGGCTGCGCGTTCTTCCTGCAAAAAGCCGATGGGCGCTTCTATCCGGATTTCCTCTGCCAGTTGCCGAACGGGGTCATTCTGGCCGTGGAATACAAAGGCGCCGACCGCTGGGCCGCCGCCGAAGACGACCGGTTACTCGGGGGATTGTGGGCCGGACTTTCCGAAGACCGGTGCCGCTTCGTGATGGTCAAGGACCAGCGTTGGGACTGGATCGAAGCGGCTTTAGGTTGAGTAATGTAGGGCGATATGGAGACGTCGAATGATCGCTTTCGATGAGTTGCCGGTTTTTCAGGCCGGCATGGCCTCGATTGATGTCGGCAAAGTTGATGCCTATCTGCGGCGTCTTGGCGTATCGCCTCTGGATATCGAGGATGCCGATTCCGTCAGCAATGATTTGCTGAATTTATCCATTTTATCGTCGGTTGATCCGCAACATCCGACGTTGGCCGGTTATCTCGCTTTCGCCCGCCACCCGCAAAAAATTTATCCGGCCTACTCGATTATGGCAGGTGCTTATGCGGGAGAAGATGTGACTGCGGCGACGATGCGCGAGAAGAACCTCACCGGGGCGGTGGATGATCTCATCGAAGACGCGCTCGCTTTTCTGAAATTAACCTTGCCACAAACCTCCCTCATGCCGGATGGCGTCCGACGCGAGGATCGCTACCGTTATCCGATCGAGGCGTTGCGCGAAGCGGTCGTCAATGCCGTTGCGCATCGGGATTACACGATCTCAGGTTCAGCGATCCGGTTATTTGTTTTTGCGAATCGGGTTGAAATTCGCTCGCCGGGCGGTCTGCCCAATACCCTGACCCTGGCCAGCTTGCCCTATCGGCAATTTACCCGCAATCAGAGCCTCGCCTCTTTTCTATCCGGTCTCGGTTACATGGAGCGGCGCGGCAAGGGCATATTACGGATGCAAAAACTTTCCAGAGAACAAGGCATTGATTGCCAAATCTCGCTCACGCCGGATCAAT
>DAIRDI010000318.1:0-3955 GCA_036796235.1 Candidatus Competibacteraceae bacterium
GGAGGCAGCAGCGGCATCAACCTCGGCATCGCCCGCAACTTCGCGGCGGTTGGCGCGGATGTGGGCCTCTGCGGTCGGTCCCAGGATAAACTGGACGCGGCCTCGGACCAACTGCGGGCGTTGGGAGCGCGGGTATCGGCTCACGCCGCCGACGTGCGGGATTATCCGGCGCTGGAATCCGCCATGCAGCGCACCAGGGAAGCGCTGGGCCCCATCCATACCCTGGTCTGCGGCGCGGCCGGCAATTTTCCCTGCCCCGCCGAACAGATCAGCCCCAACGGTTTCAAGTCGGTGGTGGACATCGATCTGATCGGAACTTTTCACGCTTGCCGAGCGGCTTTCGAGCAGCTTCAGGAAACGCGGGGCAACATCCTCTTCATCTCGGCCGGGCAGGCGTTCATACCCTACGCCTTTCAAGCTCACGTCGGCGCCGCCAAGGCCGGGATCGATCGATTGATGCAAAATCTGGCGCTGGAATGGGGCCGGTTCGGCATTCGTTGCAACAGCATCGCGCCGGGTCCGATCGAAGGCACCGAGGGCGTGCGCCGCCTGATCCCGGCCGGCAGCGCCGACCAGTTGAAGAAGATGATCCCGCTGGGCCGCTTCGGCGCCCCGGACGACATCGGCCAACTCAGCGTGTTTCTGGCATCGCCGTTGGCGTCCTACATCACCGGCGCGCGGGTGGTCGCCGATGGCGGCCAGAATCTGCCCGGTTCCGGAGCGTGGACGCAGTCGATCATGGCGGAGATGATGAAGGAAGCAGGGTGAGGGGTCAGCTCACAACGAGGCCAGCTTGAGGATGTCCACAAACAGGACCCGCAGACAGAACAACAGCGCAATGCAGCCGAATAGCAGATGCACCCATTCCTTCTCGCCATTTTTATCCCGGTAGGTCAGGCCGTGATAGGCCACCAGACCGGTGGCCAGTACAAAAATCCAATCGAACACGAGGTTCTCTCCCCAAGCGGTGGTGCGGCCCTGTTTTTGTGGAATGGGTTCGCTAGAGCGGGCTTCGGCCCGCTAGGACAATGGTTGGCCGGGTTCCTATTCCCAACCCTACTCCTCAGGGGGTAGGGGATTCAAAGGCCACGGTCGGTTCAGTAACATGGCGGCAGTTGGCAGGCGACCGTCAAGGAACTCCCCACCCGGAACGCCGAATAGATCAGGAACGCCACGATGGTGAGGATGCCCGCCAACAGGGTGACGCCCAAGATGATCCGGGCCTTGCTGGCGGGGGAGGGTGCTTCGAGACCGAACCCGCTTAAATCCAGACAACCTTCGTCGGCAAGCTTCCGAACCCGGCGGACGAAGGACCTCACCCACGCCGGCGCCAACGTCGTCGCCAGATAGCGATGGAAACACGTCTCCATCTCCCGGTTTTCCGCCGGACGACCAAACCACTCCCGGTAGGCCAGGCGAAAAACCTCGAACTCGGAAATTTGCAATACCGCGGCAGCATAAACCACGGCCTGAACATCGTCTTCTTCCGAGGAACATCCGCGTCCGCTCACGCAATCGCCTCCCGTAACTTGCTCTTATTTCGAGAGTGTGAATGATTTATAGTTCATCTACGTTTAAATGCTGGTGCGATTAGGGAAATCCCAGACAATCATCGCCTTACGTTTAAGGCGCCCATAACCGCCCTACGGCCGCCCCGAGACCCGCCGACGCCATGGACCACTCAGCTGATTCAGTACTCTCCACCCGCGGCATCTTGGCCGCATTCCGGGAACTGGCTCCGGAAACCCTACAGGAATTGCTCGGCCAGACCCAGACCCTGGAACTGACCATCGGCCAGATGCTGTTTGCCTGCGAGCAACCCTATAAAAACGCGGTCTTCATCCTCCGGGAAGGCGAGATGGAGCTGCGCGACCCCGAGGGACGGGTGTTCGCTCTGGAGCTGGGAGACGTGCTCGGAGTGGATAACTACTTCGACGCCTCACCCTACACGGCGACCGCCACGGCCCTCACCCGGGTGCTCGTCGATGTTCTGCCAGGCTCCAGCCTGCGCAAAGCCGAGTTGCGCCATCCGGAGATTTTCAACACCTTCAATCGCTTGCTCACCGAGCGCATCCGCAGCCAAACCGTGCAACCGGTCACGGGGGTATGGTCCCTGCCCGCCCGAGCGATCATGAAGGCTCCTCTCGCCACCCGTGATTCCGCAACCACGGTCCGGGAAGCCTTCGAGACCATGAGCCTGCGCCAGATCGGCAGCCTCGGCATCGCCGACGACGCCAGGCAACTGTTGGGATTGGTCACTTTTGTCTCTTTGGCCAACGGCCTCGTCACCGGCAACGTCCGACCGGACGACCGAGTCCTCGACGGGGCCAGCGAAGAACCGTGTCTCATCGATTTCGACGCCCCCCTGTGGAAGGTACAGGCCGAACAGACCCGGCTCGGCACACGTTACCTGGTGGTCATGGAAGAAGGCAAACCGGCCGGGATGATTTCTCAGACCGACGTGCTTTATGCGCTGGCCTCCTACCAATTGGCGTTCATCGCCCAGATCGATGAAGCCAGCAGTTTCGGCGAACTGAAGGCTTTTCATGGGCGTTTGAGCCAGATCGCCCAGGAATTGCGCCAGAACAATCGCAGCGCCGGCATGGCGGTGCGAGCCTTGAGCGAGATTCATCTGGCCATCCAGCGCCGCTGCATCGTGCTGGTGCTCGACCAACTTCGCGCCGAGGGGGCGGGCGAACCCCCGGCGCCTTTTGCTTTTATCATCATGGGGTCCGGCGGACGCAAGGAGATGATGATCGGCACCGACCAGGACAACGGCATCATCCTGGCGGATCAGCCCCAGACCGACGCGCCCGAGACCCGGGCCTGGTTCATGGATTTTTGCGACCGGGTCAATCACCGCCTGGATGAAATCGGCTACGACTGGTGTACGGGCGATATCATGGCCCGCAACCCGGATTTTCACAAAAGCCTATCCGAGTGGCGACGCCAGATCAGTCAAATCGCCGAGATTCCCACCGCCAAACGGGCGCGCTGGTCGACGATCTTCTTCGACTTCGAGACTCTGTACGGCGACGACCGCCTGACGGTCGCCTTGCGCGCGCACATCTTCGAGGAGTTGCGGAACAAACCGCGTCTCCTCACGCTCATGGTGGAAGACGACGCCACCGGCAGACCGGCCCTGGGCCTGTTCAATCGGCTGGTGACCGCCAGCGACAAAGACCGCAAGGGCAAAATCGATCTCAAGCGCAACGGCACCCGGATTCTGGCGGACGCCGCGCGCGTTTATGCGTTGAGCGAGGGGATAGACGCCACCAACACGGGAGACCGATTCAGCGCCTTGGTGCGTGTGGGACGCCTGAACGCCGCGTTCGTTAATTCAGTGCTGGCGGCCTACGACGAACTGTTGGATCTCACCCTGGGCCATCAACTGCGCCAGGCGCAGAACGGCCAATCGCTTGACAAGCTGTTGAACCTTGAAGAGATCACCCCGCTGGAAGAAGAATCCCTGCGCATCGCCATGCGCGTCGCCAAACACTTGCAAGGCCGCATCCAGGGTGAATTCGGCACCATCATGCTCTGACGGCGCGCCGATTTCCTTCCCCCGCCTCAACGGGCGCTCTCCATGTCGGAAATTTCCGGCGGGCGGCATACGCCCCGCGGGTTCCAATGTCGCACCCGCGCCAAGCCCCAAAGTCCGACCGGTAAAAATAACGCGAAGGTAACCCCTTTACTTGACGTCGGATGTCGCTAGACTTCTGGGCGCTCGCGGGGTTCTCTCCGCAGCCAACCATCCACGAAAATGGATCGAGAATGGTCCCGCCGAACATGGTCAGGGAGCCCCCGCTGCCTGCGGCCCAATCGTTACGGCCCATTCGCGATCCCATCCATCCACCTCCAACCTTGCCCAATCCTGGACCTCAACGATGCAACAAGACTTGGTTCACGCCATCAAGAGCAACCCGAAGTATCACGAGCTGGTTTCCAAAAGAAA
>DAIRDI010000319.1:0-3954 GCA_036796235.1 Candidatus Competibacteraceae bacterium
TTCTTTTGGCAACTCCCACTGCCGGACGATCTGACGGCCTTGGTCGGCGATAGCGACTACGCGCCCCGGCATCGATCCAGATCCGCGACGACGACTCCCGCCGCCGCCACCACTCCCGAATCTCCCACCTCGACCTCGACGGACGTCGCATCCGAGCAATCGCCTGACTCGGTCCATACCGACTCCACCGCACTGTCTACTACGGAATCCCCCGGTGATCCGAACGCTCCGGCGCCGGATGCCTCGGCGGAAGCCGCCGACCCAGTAGCCGAAGCCGCCAGCGAAGAATCTCCTCCGCCAAGCCCAGAGGCGGAAATCGAACAACTACTCGTCGAAGCCCGGCAGCAAATGGACAACCGCCGGATCTCCGCGCCCGCCGGCGGCAATGCCCTAGTCACCTACCAGCGCGTGCTGGAACTACAACCCGGTCATCCCGGTGCAGTCGAGGGTATCCAACGCATCGCCGCCTACTACTGGGACGTGGCGGAACAGCGCTACCGGCAGGGCCAATTCGACGAAGGTTTGGCTTACATCAACCGCGGACTGCGCGCGGCGCCCAACCATCGGGCGTTGTTGAATCTGCGCCAGGAAATCCGGCTAACCCAACAACGCCAGCAGGAAGAACGCGCCCAGCAGTTGGAAATGGAACGCCAGTGGGCGGCCGAACAGGCGCGGCAGGAACAAGTCCACCGCGAACGGCAAGCGCAACAACAACCCTGGTGGCAACAGGCTCCGCAGCATACCGTCAACCAAGGTTTCAACCAACGCTGATCGCCGGTTCCGCGCCAACGTCCGGCACAGGCCGGCGGGCGCGGAAAAACTCCCGCAACAGCACGCCGCACTCCTCGGCCAAAATTCCGCCCACGACGTCAGCGCGGTGATTGAGCGCCGCCGAGCGCAGCAAGTCGAACACCGTGCCGGCCGCGCCCGCGCGCGGATCGGCGGCCCCAAACACGACCCGCGCCACCCGGGCGTGAACGAGGGCTCCGGCGCACATCGGACAAGGCTCCAGGGTCACGTACAGCGTACTGCCGGGCAAGCGGTAATTGCCGATCCGGGCCGCCGCCGCCCGCAGCGCCACGATTTCGGCGTGCGCGGTCGGATCGCAAGCGCCGATCGGCTGGTTCCAACCCTCACCCAGGGCTTCGTCGCCCACCACCAGCACGGCCCCCACCGGCACTTCACCCGCCGCCGCCGCGCGCCGCGCCAGATCCAGCGCTCGGCGCATCCAAGATAAATCCCGCTCGTCGCTTGGCGCTGGCTGCCTCTCCAATGCAGTTTCCCTTTATACGGATACCGACTCGAACTCGAGGATGGGTTGATCGACCGCCAGGCTGTCGCCGGGGGCCGCCAGAAGCTTGGCGACCTTGGCATCGTGCTCGGCGCGCAGCACGTTTTCCATCTTCATGGCTTCGATGACCGCCAATTCCTCGCCGGCCTTGACCTCTTGGCCGACCTGCGCCGTGAGCTTGGTCAGCAGACCGGGCATCGGCGACAGCAGATACTGGGACAGATCCGGCAACTCTTTCTCGGGCATCAACGCCTGGAGTTCGGCCACCCGCGGCGACAGCACCATCACATCCGCCTGCGAACCCCAGTGGAACAGCCGGTAGTGCATGTCGCGCCGTTCGACCTGGATGCAGATCGCGGTACCGTTCAGCGTTCCCTTGAACAGGGGAAAGCCGAACTGCCAATCGCTGCGGACTTGATAGACTTCACCCATGTAAATGACATCGTAGCCGCCCTCGGCCGGGTCCACCCGCACCGGATGGTGCCGGTCGCACATCAGCACCACCCAGTCGTTGCCAACCCGGCGCTCGTGGCCGAGCAGTTGTCCGCTGATCTGGGCGGCGCGGTCCATATAACGGCGGTGCAGGAAGGCGGCCACCGAGATCAGCAGCGCCGGGTCGTCGTGCGGCACGTCGGAGGCATGGAAGCCGGTGGGGTACTCCTCGGCGATCATGTTGGTGCTGATCCGCCCGGTCATGAACCGGGTATGCACCATCAGCGCCGCCAGGAAGCTGATGTTATGCTGGACGCCGCGAATGAAGAACTCATTGAGCGCGTCCCGCATGTGGGCGATGGCGCGGTCGCGGGTCGCGCCGTAGGTGATCAGCTTGGCGATCATCGGGTCGTAGTACATCGACACTTCGCCGCCTTCGTAGACGCCGGTGTCCACGCGCACCACCTCGCTTTCCTTGGGCGGCATGTACTTGACCAGCCGGCCGATGGAGGGCAGGAAGTTGCGGAATGGGTCCTCGGCGTAGACCCGTGCTTCAATCGCCCAACCCTTGAGCTTGACATCTTCCTGGGTGATCGGCAGTTTTTCACCGGCAGCGACCCGGATCATCAGCTCCACCAGATCCAGCCCGGTGACGTACTCGGTGACCGGATGCTCCACCTGCAAGCGGGTGTTCATCTCCAGGAAGTAGAAGTTGCGCTTGGCGTCGACAATGAACTCGACCGTGCCGGCGGACTGATAGTCCACCGCCCGCCCCAGCGCCACCGCCTGCTCGCCCATCGCCCGTCGGGTTTTTTCATCCAGGAAGGGTGAAGGCGCTTCCTCAATGACCTTTTGATGGCGACGCTGCAACGAGCACTCACGTTCGCCCAGGTAGAGGATGTTGCCATGGCTGTCGCCCATCACCTGAATTTCGATGTGGCGCGGTTCTTCGATGTATTTTTCGATGAACACCCGGTCATCGCCGAACGAGGCGCGTGCTTCGTTGCTGGCCCGTTCCAGCCCGTCCACGCATTCGGCGTCGTTCCAGGCGATGCGCATGCCCTTGCCACCGCCGCCGGCGGTCGCTTTGAGCATCACCGGATAGCCGATGTCGCGGGCGATTTCCAGGGCGTGATCGCTGCCCTTGATGATGTCGTTGTAGCCGGGCACGGTACTGACCCCGGCCGCCTTCGCCAGCTTCTTGGAGGTGATCTTGTCGCCCATGGCCTCGATGGCTTTCACCTTCGGGCCGATGAAGGCGATCCCCTCTTTTTCCAGCATCTCACAGAAGGCCGGGCGCTCGGACAGAAAGCCGTAGCCCGGATGCACCGCCTCGGCGCCGGTATCCTTGCAGGCCTGGACGATGCGCTCCATGACCAGATAGCTCTGGGCGCTGGGCGGCGGGCCGATCAATACAGCCTCGTCGGCCAGCTCGACGTGCAGCGCGTCCCGATCCGCCTCGGAGTAGACGGCGACGGTCTGGATGCCCATCTTGCGGGCGGTCTTGATCACGCGGCAGGCGATTTCGCCGCGATTGGCGATGAGAATTTTCTTGAACATGCGTCCGACCCCTTACAGCGGAATGTTGCCGTGCTTGCGCCACGGATTTTCGAGTTCCTTGTCCCGCAGCATCGCCAGGGAACGGCAGATGCGTCGGCGGGTGCCGTGGGGCATGATCACGTCGTCGATGAAACCGCGGTGACCGGCGATGAACGGGTTGGCGAATTTCTTACGGTATTCCTCGGTGCGTTCGGCGATCTTGGCGGCATCGCCGCTGTCCTGGCGGAAGATGATTTCCACCGCGCCCTTGGGACCCATGACCGCGATTTCGGCGGTCGGCCAGGCGAAGTTGACGTCGCCGCGCAGGTGCTTGGAACTCATCACGTCGTAGGCCCCGCCGTAGGCTTTGCGGGTGATGACGGTGACCTTGGGCACGGTGCATTCGGCGTAGGCGTAGAGCAGCTTGGCGCCGTGTTTGATGATGCCACCGTGTTCTTGCGCGGTCCCTGGCATGAAGCCGGGCACGTCCACGAAGGTGACGAGCGGGATATTGAAGGCGTCGCAGAAGCGCACGAAGCGGGCCGCCTTGATCGAGGACTTGATGTCCAGGCAGCCGGCCAGCACCATCGGTTGATTGGCGACGATCCCGACCGGCCAGCCGTCCATCCGGGCGAAACCGACGATGATATTTTTGGCGTTATCCGGCTGAATCTCGAAGAAATCCACGTCGT
>DAIRDI010000320.1:0-3946 GCA_036796235.1 Candidatus Competibacteraceae bacterium
TAATGCTGGTTCAACCACAGCAGTTTGTCGGGATTGAACGCCGAGGCCGCCTTGTTCACCGCCGACAGATCGAACAATTGCACCAGTTCTTCCAAGCTGAAGATTTCCTGGTCGCCGTGCGACCAGCCCAATCGCGCCAGATAATTGAGCAACGCCTCCGGCAGGAACCCATCGTCGCGATACTGCATGACGCTGACCGCCCCGTGCCGTTTGGACAAGCGCTTGCCGTCCGCGCCCAGAATCATCGGCACGTGCGCGTACCGCGGCGGCGACGCCCCGAGCGCCTGGAAAATATTGATCTGACGCGGCGTGTTGTTGATGTGATCGTCGCCGCGAATGACGTGGGTGATGCCCATGTCCAGATCGTCCACCACCACGCAGAAATTGTAGGTGGGGCTGCCATCGGCGCGGGCGATGACCAGATCGTCCAGTTCGCTGTTGCGGATGACGATCCGGCCGCGGATCAGATCGTCCACCACGACCTCGCCATCCAGGGGATTGCGAAACCGGATCACCGGCTCCACATCCGGTCGCGGCAGCCCTTGGTAATCGCGGTAGCGACCGTCGTAGCGGGGCTTCTCCTTCCGGGCCATTTGCGCGGTGCGCAACGCTTCCAGCTCCTCTCGGGTGCAATAGCAGTAATAGGCCTGGCCCTCGCGCAAAAATTGCCGCAACACCTCCCGGTAGCGCTCGAAACGTTGGGTCTGATAAAACGGGCCTTCATCGTAATCGAGCCCCAGCCAGTTCATGCCCTCCAGGATGGCGTTGACCGACTCCTGGGTGGAGCGCTCCAGATCGGTATCCTCAATGCGCAGCACGAAGGGGCCGCCATGCCGGCGGGCGTACAGCCAGGAAAACAGCGCTGTGCGCGCGCCGCCGATGTGCAGGTAACCAGTGGGACTGGGGGCGAAACGGGTCTTGACCATGGCGGTTCGTTCCAAGATATGGAATGGATCGGAACTGTTTCTAATCCTTTTTCTGTTTGACCGGCCGCTGCCAGTTCGCCACCTCCTTGCGCGGCGAGCGGGTCAGACACAAGCTGCCGTCGGGCACGTTACGGCTGACCGCCGAACCGGCGCCCACCGTCGCGCCCTTGCCGACCCGCACCGGGGCCACCAGCGAGGTGTTGGAGCCGATGAAGGCGCCATCGCCAATGATGGTCTTGTGCTTGTGGGCGCCGTCATAGTTGCAGGTGATGGTCCCAGCGCCGACATTGACCCCGGCGCCGATCTCGGCGTCGCCGATATAAGTCAGGTGATTGACCTTGGAACCGGGGCCAATGTGCGCTTTTTTGGTTTCCACGAAGTTGCCGATATGAACGCCTGCCGCCAGCCGCGTGCCTGGTCGCAACCGGGCGAAGGGACCAATCTGCGCGCCAGGACCGATCTCGGCTTCTTCGATCCGCGAATGGGACAATACGGTGACGTCGTCGCCAAGAACCGCATTCCGCAGCACGCAGCAGGATTCGATCCGGACGCGGTCTCCTAACGTGACGGCGCCTTCAAACACCACGTTGGCATCAATCAGCACGTCCTTACCCGTGGCGACCGTGCCGCGCACGTCCAACCGGGATGGATCGAGCAAGGTCGCGCCCTCGCGCATCAGCCGCTCGGCCTGTCGCCGTTGATAGGCGCGCTCCAGTTGGGCCAGTTGCCGGCGGTCGTTGACGCCTTGCACTTCCTCGGGATCGGCGACCGCGAACGCCTCGACCGGCACGCCGTCGCGCACCGCCAGCGCGACCGTATCGGTCAGGTAGTACTCGCCTTGCGCGTTGTGGTTATCCAGTTCCGCCACCCATCCGCGCAACTTCGCGGTCGCCACCGCCAGAATCCCGGTATTGACCTCGCGCAAGCGCCGCTCCTCGACCGTAGCCTCCTTCTCCTCGACGATCCGACAGACCTGGCCCCGCTCGTCGCGCACCATGCGGCCGTAGCCGGCGGGGTCGGCCAACTCGACCGTCAGCACCGCCAGACTGCCGCGCTGGGCGGCGACCACCAGCGGGCGCAGCGTCTCGGCGCGAATCAGGGGTACGTCGCCGTACAACACCAGCGCCACGCCCGCGTCGTCGAGCAATGGCAAGGCTTGCGCCACCGCATGACCCGTCCCGAGTTGTTCGGCCTGCTCGACCCACAACACGCCGCTCTCGCTGGGGAAAGCAGTCTTGACCGCCTCGCCGCCATGGCCGTACACCACCAGACGCGCGGCCGCCTCCAGTCCGCTCGCCGTGGCCAGCACATGCGCCAGCAACGGTCGGCCGCCCAACGGGTGCAGAACCTTGGGTAAATCCGACACCATCCGCTTGCCCTTGCCCGCGGCAAGGATCACCACCGAAAGTTGCTGCATGACCGGTAAACCTCCCATAACGTGTTACTGGCTATTGTACCGAATGCAGCCCTTGGCATGGTCAGTCCATGGCGCCAGTCCCCAAAACAAACAAATGACCGGAAAACAAAAAGGCCGTGACCTCGGTCACGGCCCAGTGGGGGCAAATCGTTCTTGTTATTAGCCGGATCAGCCGGATCAGCCGGATTTGCGCAGCTTGCGCATCTTCTCGATGGCTTGTAACTGAGCGATGGCTTCGGCCAACTCGGCCTTGGCCCTGGCGAACTCAAATTCGCTCCGATGATCGCCGATCGCTTGCTCGGCGCGCTGCCGGGCCGCCTGCGCCGCCGACTCGTCCAGATCCTTGGCCCGTTCGGCGGTATCGGACAGGATGGTGACCACATGCGGCTGCACTTCCAGCAACCCACCCGAAACATAAAACAGTTGCTCTTCGCCACCTATCAGCCGCACTCGAACTTGCCCTGGTTTGAGCCGGGTCAATAACTGGCTGTGGCGGGGCAAGATACCCAACTCCCCAAGCTCACCTGGCGCGACCACCATCTCCGCGGGTCCCGAGAACAACTCTTTCTCCGCACTGACGATGTCAACGTGCAGTGTCATGGCCATAGTGCATCCCCTTGATCGGTTGCGAGTGGAACGCGACCCAGGGAGATCATGGCTCCCCGGACCGCTCCCCCATTACAGCTTGTTGGCCTTTTCCACCGCCTCATCGATCGAACCGACCATGTAGAACGCCTGTTCGGGCAGATGATCGTACTCGCCGGCGACAATGCCCTTGAACGCCGCGATGGTGTCCTTGAGCGCGACGTACTTGCCGGGCGAACCGGTGAAGACCTCGGCGACGAAGAACGGCTGCGACAGGAAGCGCTGGATTTTTCGCGCGCGCGTCACCACCAGTTTGTCCTCCTCGGACAGTTCGTCCATGCCCAGGATCGCGATGATGTCTTTCAGCTCCTTATAGCGCTGCAGGGTGATCTGCACGGCGCGAGCGGTGTCGTAGTGATCCTGGCCGACCACCAGGGGATCGAGCTGCCGGGAGGTGGAATCCAGTGGATCCACCGCCGGGTAAATCCCCAGTTCGGCGATCTGGCGGGATAAAACCACCGTGGCGTCCAAGTGAGCGAAGGTGGTGGCCGGCGATGGGTCGGTCAGGTCGTCGGCGGGCACATAGACCGCCTGGATGGAGGTGATCGATCCAGTCTTGGTCGAGGTAATGCGCTCCTGCAACACCCCCATTTCCGAGGCGAGGGTCGGCTGATAGCCCACCGCCGATGGCATGCGGCCCAGCAGCGCCGAGCATTCGGTGCCGGCCAGCGTGTAACGGTAGATATTATCGATGAACAGCAACACGTCGCGGCCTTCGTCGCGGAAGTTTTCCGCAATGCTCAGCCCGGTCAGACCCACGCGCAAGCGATTGCCCGGCGGCTCGTTCATCTGGCCATAGACCAAGGCCACCTTGTCGAGCACGTTCGACTCCTTCATTTCATGATAGAAGTCGTTGCCCTCGCGGGTCCGCTCGCCCACGCCGGCGAACACCGAGTAACCGGAGTGCTCGATGGCGATGTTGCGGATCAGCTCCATCATGTTGACGGTCTTGCCGACG
>DAIRDI010000321.1:0-3911 GCA_036796235.1 Candidatus Competibacteraceae bacterium
GAAAGTTCAGGCGCTGATTCTGATCGCGGAGTCTCGAAGATCCGCGGCCTATAAGTGATCCGTATATTGGAGGCATACCCGTGGAGCGATTGATTACACTTCACATCGAAGCGTTGGACGAGGGTGGCGTGGAATCATCCTTCGATTATCCGCTCGTAATTGGGTCTTGAGCCGATGAGCCGATGAGCCGATTGGCGGGCTTTCGCTACCGGGATGTTGCGCGACGTCTCAAACAACTGCGGTTTGCCTTTGATCGGCAAGCCGCGGGTAGCCATGAAATCTGGTTCAACGCCACTACAGGACGGTACACGACGATTCCGAACCATCCGGGGGACCTGCCCGAAGGTACGCTGCTCGCCATCTTGAAACAGGCAGGCGTCGCGCCGGACGAGCTTGTCCGTACTCGTTGACAGTCAATGGTTCGGACAGTTTTCAGGCGGTGACCGGCTGAACGATGCCGTAATTACAAAGGTTTTCATACTCGGGACTATTTTCCGTCAAGGTCTGGCCGTGGGCTAAGCACGCTAAAATTTTCTTGAGGAAGCGTTCGTTGAATCAGAGGCATCGAGTCATCCCTCGGATTCGGTGTTGGGTTAGCCACTTTGACCCTATCCGAAATTGACCCGGCGCCGCTACCCAGTCAACCCTGCCTCCTCAAAAACTGTCCGAACTATCGAACCACAAGAAAACAAGCTGTATGAATAATATTTACTCCGCCCGCGCCGGGAAACGGGCGTCTCTCTTTGGAAAAATGCGCTAATATCATCATGATATTAGTTTATTTTCGTCAGAATTCGGCCTCCTCCCACAACCCCATCCCGCGAAGGGAGGAGACGTATCGCAACCAGACAGGATTCGCTCATGAACGGTAACCGCTCGACCAGCCAACAGACCGACGATCGGGGATTCCCATCCCCGGCGGCCAGCACGCGCCCGGCGCGAGATGCCTACTCAGACGGACGTCGCTCGTGGGGAAGCGGAGCGATTGGCCACCGATTGCTGGAGGAGTGCGCGCCATGAAATACCTCACCGGCACCATCGCCGACGTGGTGGACGACGGCGTCATCTCAACCTTGATTCTGGACACGGGTCGGGTCCAGCATCGCTTGCAGGCGGATTCGCGCCTGCTGGCCGAGGCTCTGGCCGCGCTCTACGGTGAGGATTACATCGGCAAGCCCGCGGCGGTGCAATGCGAGGGCACGATGCTCGCGAGCATCGAGATCCCCGGCGCGGCCCCGGATTACGCGATTTAGGGGTCGTATAAAAATTAACCGATTGATTTATCAAAACTCCGTAGGGTATGCAATGCGTACCCTACGATTCCTGCATCAGCAAGATTTTGATTTTTTGAAAACCAAAGGATGGCGTTGCCGAACGCGCCAGCACGGCCAAACGAACGATCAGCGCTGAATGAGTTTTTGCAATATACAAAATAACCGCTTATTTTGTATATCAAAAGACAAGCTGAAAACGACCTTCTTCAAGCGCTGGCCAGCGGCAAGGTCGTTCTCGTACTCGGCGCCCGACAAGTCGGCAAGACCACCCTCGTCGAACAGGTGCTGCGGGGCGAAGTGACGCGTTTCCTGGGACGCCGCGAATCGAAGGGATTCACCAGAAGGCTACGCCGATAGAACGGTTTTGGATGCAGAAAGAGCGCCGATCGTCAGGCGGGGTCGGAAATCCCCGCCATCGGCTCCTTCACGCAACGCACCTTCTGAAAATCCGCCGCCAGGCTGCCGAGGCGCCCATCCAGCCGGGCGCGCTGACGGTCGGTCGCCAGCCGCAGCAGGTCGGCGGTCAAGGCGATGACCTGCTCCCGACTGTCATCGATCTGGCGCTGGTAGGCGGTGGTGCGCGCTGCGGCCGGGGCTTCCAACAGGCGGGTCAACCGCAATTGTGCGTTCTTCTCATCCGGTTCCGCCAGGAGGCCACGCGCGGCGGCTTGCAGGCGTTGCCGATTGTCCAGCCAGCCGGCGGTATTCTGGTCGGGCAGGGCGGCGCTCCACTGGTGGATGCGCGCGGTTTGCTCCGGAGTCAGGTCGCCCAGCCAGTATCTCAGCCGCCGTTCCAGCCGCTCGGCGCGCTCGCTCCGTCGCTGATCCGGTGGTGGGTCCAGGTATTTGGCGCGATCTTTATTCAACCGCCGATCCAGCCGGGCGAATAATTCATCGCGTTGGCGCTCGTCGAGCCGCACCGCCAGTTCCGCCGCCGTGGGCGCGATTTCCCCCAGCAGCGCGTCGATGAAGGTTTCCAGTTGCCGGACGTGGTCCTGAAGTCGCTCGGAGTCGGGAGGAGCGCCGTTCAGCTCCACTCGCAGAGTCCCAAGCCAGTCGGCATAGGCCGGGAGTTGGGTGCGGCAGTGCCAGGCCAGATGGTCTTGCAGGCGCGCGTCCAGCCAGGCGCGCTGCGTCGAGTCCAGCGTCACGTAATCGCCCAGTTGCCGGGGAATCAGCCAGTCCAGTTGGGAATAGGCCAGGCGCGTGGCGCTGCACCCCACCAAGGTCGCCGTTAGCAACGCCAGCGCCAACAGCATCAGCGGGCGGCATCGGATTTGAAAGCAGGTCGTCATGAATCGCATGGTGACATGGACTCCCGCCGCGCCCGGCGGTTTCATGAACTTCCCCCTTTGACCTTTCCCCTTTAACCTTTAGCCTCTCTCTCTTCAGATCGGCGGAGCCGCTCATGTACTCCTCGACCGCTAACATCCGCACCCTGATGGCCGATTTTCACATCGACGGCATGATGTTGCGCTACAGCAGTTTCATTCCCCGGCTCTATAACCTGTGCAAGTCGCTGGGTTTCGAGCCCGGCAAGATCATGCCCTCCCGGGCGTTCTGTTCGGACGAAAATCAAGGTTATCCGATCATCCTGATCACCCAGCATTTTGGGGTTTTTCCGTTCAACCACGGCCAGGTCGGCGGAATCATCGCCACCGATCGCCACGCGCCCCACGCCGAGCACGGTCGGGACATGGTGATCATCCACGCCAGCCACGTCGGTTACGATCCGGAGCGCCGCGTGTTTGGCGTCTACCGCCGCGCCCAGAGCGAAGACCGGCATCCGACCGCCAGTTGCGGCAAGATCGAAGCCGTTTTGCGCTGGTATCAGGAAGAGTACGCCTTCGCCCGGGATAACATCCTGCTGGAGCGCCGCGGCGAGGACTGTCTCGTCACCATCGATAACCAGTTGCTCCGGGAACATCGCGATGAGGGTCTGTTTCTCAATCTGGAGCGGCTGGCGACGCCGGTCGGCGACCGGGAGTTTCGGCCGGTGCATTGCCGGAGCACCGCTAAAAGCCTGCTCGCCGCGCCCGAGTTGCGGCGCTTCATGGAACAGATGGATTGGAAGGATGGACGCCGCGAGCCGATCGGCGAACGGCTCTTGCCGGAATACTTCCGCTTCAAGCGCGACATTCAAGGCGATCTGGAAGGGCGCAGTCATCTGGAAAAAAATCTGTTCGAGCCGATGGCCTGGATCGTCACCGCGCCGCAACCGCTGTTGACCGCGGCTCAGGTCAACACGCAGGTGGAATTCGACCGCACCTTTCGCACCATCGTCCGGGAACACAGCTACCGGGGCAAGCGGGTGCTCTACGTGTCCGGGCTGAACATCGACATTTCTCCCCAAGACGGACAACGGTTTCCGCTCACCAAGTTCGTGCCCTGGGCCGCCTTCGCGCAGCAACCGGACGGTTCCCACGAAACCCTGGAACAGGCTGAACTACTGGCCCGGCTGCGCGCGCAGCCCAGCGAGAATCCCGACCGGATCGATCTGGAGGCGTCCATCCAGCAGATGGAACAGGCCCGGGAAATCCGGGTCGCGGCGCCTTGATGAAGAGAGTTGTATCGAATGCCGGGGTAAGTTCTCATTAACTGCAGGTAAACGGGAAAGTATCAAAATAATACTTTCTA
>DAIRDI010000322.1:0-2005 GCA_036796235.1 Candidatus Competibacteraceae bacterium
GTCGGCGGCTACGCGGTGGCGCTGGCCTCGACCATGAAGCACCTCTATCACATCAACCCCGGCGAGACCATGTTCGCCACCTCCGACATCGGCTGGGTGGTGGGGCATTCCTACATCATCTACGGGCCGCTGATCAACGGCTCGCCGACCATCTTCTACGAGGGTCTGCCGATCCGGCCGGACCCCGGCATTTGGTGGAAGATTGTCAATGAGTACCAGGTGCGGACCATGTTCTCGTCGCCGACGGCGGTGCGCGTCCTCAAGGGTCAGGACCAGAAGTACATGACGATGCACGACGTGTCCTGCCTGCGTTACCTGTTCCTGGCCGGCGAACCGCTGGACGAGCCGACCTCGCGCTGGATCACCGACGCGCTGAAAATTCCGGTCATCGATCATTACTGGCAGACCGAGACCGGCTGGCCGATGCTGTCCTACCTGCCGGGCGTCGATCTCAAGCCGAATCGCTTCGGCTCGCCAGGGTTCCCGGTGTATGGCTACAACATCCGGGTCATCGACGAAGGAACCGGCGCGGAAGTGCCGCGCGGCGAGAAGGGGGTGCTGGTGGTCGAGCCGCCGCTGCCGCCGGGCTGCCTGAGCACGGTCTGGGGCGACGACGAGCGCTTCGTCAAGAGCTACTTCTCCAGCTTCAAGGAGCTGCTGTACACTTCTTCGGACTGGGCGGTCTGCGACGAAGACGGCTATTACTTCATCCTGGGCCGCACCGACGACGTGATCAATGTCGCGGGTCATCGACTGGGCACCCGCGAAATTGAAGAAGCGATCCAGAACCATCCGGCGGTCGCCGAGGTGGCGGTGATTGGCCTGGCGGACAAGGTCAAGGGCCAGGTGCCGGTCGGCTTCTGCCGGTTGAAGGATCCGAGCCAACTCGACCAGGCGGGCGCCACTGAGCGGCTGGAGAAAGAAGTCATCGCCAAGGTCCAGGAATTGCTGGGCGCGGTGGCCAAGCCGCACCGGGTCCACTTCGTCAACTCGTTGCCGAAGACCCGCTCCGGCAAGCTGCTGCGGCGTTCCATCCAGGCGTTGGCCGAAGGCCGCGATCCGGGCGATCTGTCCACGCTGGATGACCCGAACTCGCTGGAGGAAGTCCGCCGGGCGATCGGCGGGCACTGACGCGGTCCAGCCGCCATTCCGCCGGTCGCCTGGCGCGGCCAGCGGATGGTGACGGCTCGATCCGTTCGCTGGTCAGAACGAATCCCTTTCCTGAATCCAGGGAAGGGATTTTTCGTATATCCTCCCAGAACAATCATCTCGATAAACCCATGAACACCCTGAATCCAGTTGAATCCCAACGGTCCGCGCCGTCGAGCGCCAATCATTCCAGCGCTTTCGTGGTGATCGTGGCCGGGTTTATCACCAGCCTGCTGGTGGCCAACATCATCGCCGTGAAGTTAATCGAGTTCGGTTCCTGGGTCATGCCGGCCGGGGTGATCATCTTCCCGCTGAGCTATATCCTCGCCGACGTGCTGACCGAGGTCTATGGCTATCATCGCGCCCGTCAGGTGATCTGGCTGGGGTTCGCCTGCAATCTGCTGGCGGTGTTGGCGATCCTGTTGGCGCAGGCGTTGCCGGCGGCCGGGTTCTGGGACGGGCAGGCGGCGTTCGAACGAATTCTCGGTTACGCGCCGCGCCTGCTATTGGCGTCGTTTCTGGCGTACCTGGTCGGGGAGTTTGTCAACGCCTATGTGCTGGCGCGGATGAAGATTTTGACGCGGGGGCGCTGGCTGTGGACCCGCACCATTGGCTCGACCCTGGTGGGGCAACTGCTGGATTCGGCGGTGTTCGTGACGGTGGCGTTCGTCGGGGTGTTGCCGCCGGAGGTGTTGGTCGCCGCGGTCCTGGTGCAATGGCTGGTCAAGTCGGGTTATGAGGCCGCCGCCACGCCGCTGACCTATTGGGTGGTGAATACCCTCAAACGGCGCGAGGGCGTCGATGTGTATGACACCGAGACCGATTTTAATCCGTTGAAGGTGCGGAGCTGAGGGGC
>DAIRDI010000322.1:2105-3906 GCA_036796235.1 Candidatus Competibacteraceae bacterium
GCTTGAGCGTGGCCCCGATGCTGGACTGGACGGATCGCCATTGTCGGTATTTTTTGCGGCTGCTGACTCGCCATACCCTGCTCTATACGGAAATGGTTACGACCGGCGCGGTGTTGCATGGCGATCGGGAGCGGATGCTGGCCTACCATCCGGCCGAGCATCCGCTGGCCTTGCAACTGGGCGGTAGCGATCCCGACGAGCTGGCGCGCTGCGCCCGCGTCGCCGCCGAGCTTGGTTACGACGAGATCAATCTGAACGTCGGTTGTCCGAGCGACCGGGTGCAATCGGGACGCTTCGGCGCCTGTCTGATGGCGGAGCCGGATCTCGTGGCGCGCTGTGTGACGGCGCTGCGGGCGGCGGTGGATCTGCCGGTCACAGTCAAAACCCGCATCGGCATCGACGACCGGGATTCCTACCCGGATTTGGTGGACTTCGTGGCGCGGGTAGCCGGCGGCGGTTGCGAGACGTTCATCATCCACGCCCGTAAAGCCTGGTTGCACGGTTTGAGTCCCCGCGAGAATCGTGAGATCCCCCCGCTGCGCCACGAGGTGGTGTACCGGTTGAAACAAGACTTTCCAGGACTGACAATTATCCTTAACGGCGGTCTGATCGCCCTGGAGCAGATCGCGGAGGCGCTGCGTCGGGTGGATGGAGCGATGATCGGCCGCGCCGCCTACGAGAATCCCTATCTGCTGGCCGAGGTGGATCGCCGGTTCCTTGGAAGCGTCGAACCACCCAAGACCCGGTTTCAGGTCATTCAGGACTTTTTTCCCTATGCCGAGGAGGAGTTGCGGGCGGGGACTCCCCTGCAAGCCATGACCCGGCATCTGCTCGGGCTGTTCCACGGCGTGCCGGGCGCACGGGCTTGGCGACGCCACATCAGCGAGCATGCCCACCGGCGCGGAGCCGGTCTGGAAGTGCTGGAAGCGGCCTTGCGGCGGATCGACCATGCTCGACCGTCCGCGGTTCGCGAAGGCCGCGAAGGTCATCCATACTCCGCGGCGCGGCGCGCGGAAACCCAATAGCCGCCTCAAGAAATCAAGCATTGACTCGGGCGCGCGTCGTCGGTCGCCGCCGCCCCCGACCGGAGGAGCACCGCGCAATGTACGAATTCCTGCACTACCAGGTTCGGGACGCCATGACCCCCGACCCGGTCACCATTCGCCCCGATGCCCGGTTGCGCAAGGTCGAAGAGCTGTTCGAAGCCCACGATTTCAATGGCTTGCCGGTGGTCGATTCACGACGGCGCCTGCTCGGTTTCCTGACCAAGTTCGATCTGCTCAGGGCGTTTTGTTTCGACGAACAAGCCATGGTCCCCCCCTACGACGAGATCATGGAACAAACCGCCGAGATGGTCATGACCCGCGATCCGGTCTGCGTCAGCCCCCGACTGCCGCTCAGCCGGCTGTTGCAGAAACTGGTGGAGATGCGCGCCAAGAGCCTGCCGGTGGTGGAAGACGACCGCCTGGTTGGCATCATCGCCCGCGAAGATGTTCTCAGAACCTTGCGCCGCGTCACCGTCGCGCACGAAATCCCCGCCCGCGAGGAGCCGCGATCATGACCACCTTCCTCTACAGCCATCCCGTCTGCCTGGAACACGACACCGGCTTTGGCCATCCGGAATGTTCGGCTCGGTTGACCGCGATTCTCAGCGCGCTGAAGACCGCTCCCTTTGCGGATCTGGAATGGCGGGACGCGCCGGCGGCGACCATCGATCAGTTAGCTCGCATTCATCCCCTGAAGCACGTCGAGCGCGTTCTCGCGCGCATTCCCAAACAGGGTTATTACGCGATTGATGGCG
>DAIRDI010000323.1:0-3905 GCA_036796235.1 Candidatus Competibacteraceae bacterium
CGCGCCCGTTGGTGGAGATGAGCCCCGGAGAAGGAATCGCCGAGCGGCTCCGGTCCGAGCGCCGCAAGCAATACATGCTGTTCCGGCGCTTCGGTGGTCCACATAAGGGAGCCGAACCGTCGTGAATCGTTAAACCGCAGGCACTGCCCGTTCGCCAGCGCCAAATCCACATGATCGTGCTTCTGAAGCGGCGTGGCGATCGGCAAGATCCGCAATCGGCCCGTCATGCCGAGATGGAAAATCGCGGTACCGGCTTCGGCGCGCAGCAGCAGATACTTGGCGCGCCGCTCGACCCGCTGGATGGTTTGTCCCGGCAGTTGGACCGCCAGATCTTCGGGCACGGGCCAACGCAGCCGGGGTTGCCGGACCACCACATGAGCGATGGTCTGTCCGATCAGATGCGGCGCGATGCCGCAGCGGACGGTTTCGACTTCTGGCAATTCAGGCATTACTCGTCGCTCGGATGGATCGGCGCCAGGGATTCGATAGACGGAGCGATAAAACTGCCCGCGGCGCTGGTCAACAATGGATAGACGCTGTCAGCGCAGAGAAAAACCGTCGCGCCGACTTGCAAATAGCGCCCGGCGTCAGTCGGATCGGTATCGCCAAACCGGATCTCCTGCTCGTTCAACCATAATCGCAGTCGAGGAGGATCAAGACGCAGGCGCTTCAGGTCCACTTCGGTGACCGCGTACTGTCGCGGGCAACGCATCTCAGCCAAACGCCAGATCGGACCGACCAACACGGGATTAGCGAGCCCGGTCTCTGGCGCCATCATCCACCAGCGACCCTCGCGCCGGGCAAAGTCCAGCGGCTCCTGGCCGGATCGCTCGACCATGATCCGTTCGATCCGCGCTGGAGCCAACTCCAGCAATGGTGGGACGAGGGACGGCGGCTTTCGGTTCGGGTCGAACAGAGCCAGAGCCACCAGCCCACCAACCAGCCCCAACAAACCCAGATTGAGCCACCGCCGCCGTGCGAGTACGCTCATGGTCAGCGCCGTCGCCGCCGGAACCAAATCAGCCAGCCACTGGCCAGCAATGCCCCTGGCGCCCCGATCAGGAACCCCGCCGCCAGCAGCGCCAGCGTCCCTTCCGACAGATGTAAATGAGGATCGGGCGCCGTCCTGGGGGGAATCGCGATCAACGCATCGTCCCCGAGCAGCCAATTGACGATGTTCGATCCCAGTTCCAGGTTGGCGCCATTGCCCAGATAGGTATTGGAGAGAAAGTCGCCGTCGCCGATCACGACCACCCGCTGCTGGGCGCCGGCGCGCGGATCGCTCGCGTCAGGAGGTTCGACGGGGGAAGGACGAAACAGCGCCACGCCCACCGTTAGCGGATCGGACGGTTCGGCACGGTCGGGAGCAAACCGCAACGGGATGTCGATCGGTCCGGTTTCCGCCCAGCTTCGAGGCGGACATTCCAGCAGAACCGCCGCCGCCCAGAGGGCGAGCGGACGAACCTCCAGCGCCGTTGCTTGTGGCAACAGCGCGGGCGCACGCAATGATTCAGTAATCGGATGCGGACCATAATCGGCGATCGGAATGAAGGTCGGGTTGCGGATGCCGAGTCGCTGTGCGTCCGGATCCACCACGATTCCAGGTCGGGCCGTGACGCCCAGCGCCGCCGCCAGGCGGTGCAGGCCGGAGGACTCGCCGGGTTCCAGCAACCACAGCAGATTTCCGCCGCGCTCCAGAAACTCCAGGATCGCCTCGAGCGCCTCTGGCGACAGCGGCGCGCGCGGTCCGGCGATCACCAGCGCGGCGGCAGGAGGAATACGCGCTTCCACCGCCAGATCGAGCAGACGCGCCTGGATGCCGGTCTTGGCCAATTCCCGACCGAATGCGCCCAGATCGTGATTGGCGGTTCCCAGCGGTTTGCGTTCCCCGTGGCCATCGAGAAACAGCAACACGCGCTCCGTTTGACGGCTCAGACGCTGCAACGCGTGGGTCACGGCCTGTTCCCCGAGGTGGTGCGCTTTTTCGCCGCGCCCGCGATACTCCAGATACAGTTCGCCATCCCGGGTGATCTCCAATTCCCGCACCCGATCCGGCAGCAGATCGGGGTTGACGAAGCTCAAAGTCACATCGGGCTTGTGACGCTGATAACGGTCCATCAACCGGGTGATGGCATCGCGCAGAGCTGGGTTATCGCGGGCGTAGGCGGTCACGCGCACCGGGCCGTCCAGACCGGCCAACACGGTTCGGCTGGCTTCGGACAGGGTATTGCGATTGCCGGCGCTCCAGTCGAACTGAATCTCATAGCGGGTGCTCGACCAAGCTAGCAAGCCGATGACCACACCGAACAATAGGTAAAATAACAGGTTCTGGAACCATAGGCGCCGACGTGTCGAACGATCGAGCCGCATTCCTCAGCCCTGCAACCGGATATTGTCGAGCCGGCGGATTGCCAGACCCAAAAAGGCCGCGCTAAACAGTAGGTAGTAAACCACATCCGCACTGTGGACCAGCCCCTGCAACAGAGCATCGAGATGGCGCGGCAGCGCTAAATAATGGAATACTGGACTGACCGCCCCCTGGCCAGCTCCAGCCAGATCCACGATCCAAAAGGCCAGTAGCAGCCCAAAAGTCGCGGTCGCGGCCACCGCCGGTTGCGCGGTCAAGGTGGACAGATACAGACCCGCGGCGGCAAAACTGGCGGCGAGCAGGCTCAGCCCCAGCAGGCCAGCCCCCAACTTGCCGAAATCGAGCGTTGCCCCGGCGGCCAGGGACCAGGGCATCAGCGCGATCAACGCCACTGCTGCCAGAAGAAACGTCAAGACCCCCAAATACTTGCCGAGCACGATTTCGGTCGGGGTCACCGGCGCCGAGAGCAGCAGATCGAGCGTTCCAACCCGGCGCTCCTCGCTGAACAGGCGCATGGTCAGCAGGGGCGTCAGCAACAGCAGCGCCCAGGCGGCAACCCGCAACAACGGTGCGGCGACCAGATCGGTGACGCCGGGCACGGGATCCAGACCGACCCGTTGCCCCTCCAAACTTCGGAACTCATCGATCAGGATCAGAAAAATCCACGCCAGCAATCCTTGCATCATCGCCAGCAGAGTCCAGGCCAGCGGCGACAGAAACAGTCCCCGCAATTCGCGGGCGGCGATAGTGAAGATCATCGATCCCCTCCGCGCTCCAACGTCAGTTCGATGAAGATCGACTCCAGATCGGCGTGTTCCGGGGTCAACTCCCACAATTCCCAGCCGTTGCTGCGCGCCTGTTCGAGCACCACCTCGGTCGGCGCGGCGCCGGCGGGGTGGTGTAACCGGAAGCGGCCGTGGCCGAACTCATCGACCTGCTCGACCGCCGGCAGCGCTCGTAGCAGCGCGAGCGGAGGGGGCATCCGCAGACCGATGCGCAAGCGGGTCGATCGCCGACACTGCTCCAGGTCTGCCAGCGCACCGGCATACACCAACCGGCCATCGCGCATGATCTGCACGTGCGTACAGGTCGCCTGGACCTCCGACAACAGGTGGGTGGACAGGATCACCCCGTGATCCTGTCCCAGTTCCCGGATCAGGTCGCGGATTTCGCGAAGCTGGATTGGGTCCAGACCGACGGTGGGTTCATCCAGAATGATCACCGGAGGATCGTGCAGCAGGGCTTGGGCGATACCGAGCCGCTGTCGATATCCCTTGGACAGGTTACCGATCAACCGCCGGCCAACCGCGGTCAGCCCACAGCGCTGCTTGATCCGCGCCATGGCCTGGCGCCTGGCCACGCGGCCGAGTCCGTGGAGACGGGCGCTGTAGCACAGTTGCTCGTCGACGGTCAGTTCGCGATATAGGGGCGGTTGTTCGGGTAGATAACCGATCGCCTGCTTGGCGCGCAACGGGGCGTCCAGCAGATCGAAACCATTGATGACGACGCGCCCGCTGTCGGGCGCCAGCACTCCCGC
>DAIRDI010000324.1:0-3891 GCA_036796235.1 Candidatus Competibacteraceae bacterium
GGAGCTGCTGACCTTGCGGCAGCGGGAAATCCTGCAACTGATCGCGGAAGGCCGTGCGACCCGCGAGATCGCCGATCGTCTGTCCATTAGCGTCAAGACCGCCGAAACCCATCGCGCCCAACTTATGGAGCGCCTCAACATCCATGATGTGGCCAGCTTGACCCGTTTCGCCATCCGCATCGGCCTCATCGACCCCGAGCGCTGAACGGGGCTTAAAACGGTTCGCTGGAGCGGCTCCGGCGTAAAATCAGGGTTTTTCCTTCCCCAAAATCAGGGTTTCCCTGATATGGACCCGTCGCCGGCCGGCGTAGGCTTGTCCCCATCCATTGCATGGGGAATTTAGTCATGCCGCAAGCTGCCCGCTTCGATCTCCATCCTCCGCTCAGAGTGCTCGTCGTCGAGCTCGGTGATCGGTATCCCCCGCTGGATGTGGACCGGCTGACGGCGTGCCTGAAAAGAATGCGCCTGGTTGGGATCGCCAGCGATTGCGACGACGCGTTGCGCCTGATCCTGATGACCTACCCGGATGTGATTGTTTTACCGTGGAGCGTGTCGGCGGCGAAGTTATTGCGAGCGCTCGATTATCTGCGCAATCCCCGTTTCTCACCGCGAGTCCTGGTCGTGACGGACCCTTGCGCGCCCGTGGAAGGCTTCACTCCACCGGAGGGCGTCGTCGCCGTCGATGTGGATTTCCACAATCCCGAGGGACTGGTCGACTCGCTGTGCGCCGTTCTCGCCGAACCGATCGAACCGATCGAACCGATCGAAGAGTGAAGCTGGAATTCCTGGAGCCTCTCATCGCCGCGTTGGAGGTTGTGTGAACGATACGAGCCACAAGCAGGGATTGCCATCAAAGCCGAACGGGCTTTCGTTACGATCCGCCTTGGAACGATGGCCCTGGCGGATGCGGTATGCGTTCGCGGTAACGGTCGCCGCGGCGACGCTGTTCGCGAGTCAGGCGCTGGACCTCACGGACGGCGGCCAACCGATATTCAGCCTGTATCTGCTGCCCGTCGCCCTCAGTGCGTTCGTCGGGGGCGCGGGTCCGGGCCTGGCCGCTCTGGGGGTCATCGCGCTGGGTCTCGACGGGCGGTTCTTTGCCCCCGCGCCATTCGCGGCCATCGCGGAAGTCTTCCGCAGCGAGCGGTGGTTGGCCTTGATCGCGGTGGGGGCGCTGGTGTGCCTGCTCGTCGAGGCGTTGCATCGAGCGCTGCGACGAACGGCGGCGAGCGAGCGCAAGTACCGAATTTTGGCTGATCACTCCCCCAATTGGGAGTTCTGGCTCGGAACGGACAACCGCTATCAGTATGTCTCTCCCGCCTGTCGGGAGATCACCGGCCACGCGGCGGAAGAATTCGTGGCCGATCCCTACCTGCTGGAACGTCTCATTCATCCCGACGACCGGTCCCGCTATATCGAGCATTTCCAAGCCCTCTGCGCCAAGACCGAGCGGGACGAGGTGGAACTGGAGTTACGCATCCGCACGCGGGATGGTCGAGAGCGTTGGCTCGGCCATGTCTGTAGCGCCGTGACCGACGAACGAGGCCGCTCCTTGGGACGGCGTGGGGTCAATCGCGACATCACCGACCGCAAGCAGGTCGAGGCGGCGCTGCGCGAGAGCGAGGCGCGGTTTCGGATCGCCACCGACAGCACCCGCGATGCTTTTATTCTCATTGAGGGCGATCGGGGTTGCGTCAAATGGTGGAATCCCGCCGCCGAGAAGGTTTTCGGTTATTGCCGCGAAGAGATGCTCGGGAAAAACTTACACGATTATTTACTCCCGCCGCCCTTGCGGGAGAAGGCCCACCATGGCGTGGCTCACTTCGCCCGCACCGGCGAAGGCCCGCTCATCGGCCAAACGTTGGAACTCATGGCCCTGCGCAAGAGCGGCGAGGAGTTTCCGATCGAACTCTCACTTTCCGCGGTTCGACTGGGCGACAAGCAGTATGCGGTCGGCATCGCCCGCGACATCACCGACCGCCGCCGGGCGGACGGGGCGTTACGCGCCGCGCTGGAGGAGAAAACCGCGCTGCTCAAGGAAGTGCATCATCGGGTCAAGAACAACCTGCAAATCATCACCAGCTTGCTGAATCTGCAAGCGCGCCAAGTCCAGAATTCCGCCGCCCTGGCCGCCCTGCAAGACACGCAGGATCGGATTCGGTCGATGGCGCTCTTGCATGAGAGTCTGTACCGCGATGGCCGCTTCGGAAAGGTCGACGGCGACGCCTACCTGACTCATCTCTGCACGCATCTGCGCAATTCGTTCGATTTAATGACCGGGCGGGTCCGGCTGCGCCATCATTTCGCGCCGGTGGTGCTGGGACTGGAGCAGGCCGTGCCTTGCGGGCTGATCGTCAACGAACTGGTGTCCAACGCCTTCAAACACGCCTTTCCCGGCGAGCGCGGTGGCGAGATTCGCGTCGAGCTGCACGCCGAACCCGAGGGGCGTCTGGCGCTGGTGGTGGCCGACGATGGCGTGGGGTTGCCGCCCGGTCTGGATCATCGGCACAGCGACACCCTCGGCTTGCAACTGGTCGTCGGCCTGGCCCAGCAGCTCGGCGCCCGCGTCGACACCCACGCCGCCGCCGGCTCGACGTTTCGCCTCAGCTTCCCGGCCCACCCCTCGAACGAGCTATCCCGCCCATGAAACCGACCGCCGTCCTGATCGTCGAGGACGAATTCATCATGGCCCGCGATCTCGCGCTCCGGTTGCGGGATCTCGGTTACGCGGTGGCGGGTACGGCCGCCACCGGCGCGGACGCGGTGGCCCTGGCGGATCGCCAGCATCCCGATCTGGTGCTGATGGACATCCACCTGCAAGGATCGCTGGACGGCATCGACGCCGCTCGGGAAATCCGCCGTCGCCAGCGCCTGCCGGTGGTGTTCCTCACCGCTTATGCCGACGACGAAACCCTGCATCGGGCCAAGCTCGCGGAACCGTTCGGCTATATCCTCAAGCCATTCGAGGATCGCGAGCTGCGCACGCTCATCGAAATCGCCCTCTACAAACATCGGGCCGAGGGAGAAATCCGGCGGCTCGCCGGTTTGTACGCCACGCTCAGCCAGATCAATCAGGCCATCGTCCGGATCGCGGAGCGCCAGGAGTTGCTCGACGCCATCTGCCGGGTCACCGCCCGGCATGCGGGATTCCAACTGGCCTGGATCGGCTGGCGCGACCCCCAGACCCAACAGGTCCAGCCGGTCGCTCGGGCTGGGACGGCGAAGGGCTATCTGGACGAGATCGTCGTTTGCGCGGGCGGCCGGCCTGAGGAGGACGATCCGGTCGGGGTCTGCCTGCGCGAGGGACGGCCGTGCGTGTTGAACGACCTGCAAGACGACGCGCGCGCCGCGCCGTGGCGCGCGGCGGCGGGTCGCTATGCCCTGCGCGCGGCGGCGGCCATGCCGGTCCATTATCAGGGAGCCGTCCGCGCGGCCTTCGTGGTGTACGCCGCGACGCCGGGCGTGTTTCAGGCCCAGGAAATCACCCTGCTGGAAGAGGCGGCGGCCGATATCTCGTTCGCCCTCGACCATCTGGAAACGGAACGCCAGCGTCGGGAGACCGAGGAGCAGCTCGCGCACCTGGCCTATCACGACACGCTGACCGATCTGCCCAACCGGGTGCTGTTGGCTGATCGCATGCGGCAGGCCATGGCGCAGAGCCAGCGCGACCGGAAGAAGCTGGCGGTGGGGTATCTGGATCTGGACAACTTCAAGGCGCTCGACGATGCGTGGGGTCACGCGCAGGGCGACCGGATTCTAGTGGAAGTCGCCCGACGGTTGACGCATTGCGTGCGGGCTGGTGACACGGTGGCGCGGCTGGGGGGCGACGAGTTCGTCCTGCTGCTGGGGAATCTGGCCGATGTGGAGGAATGCGAGCGGGCGCTGGAGCGG
>DAIRDI010000325.1:0-3883 GCA_036796235.1 Candidatus Competibacteraceae bacterium
GGAAGTATTTTATTCTGGGTAGCGTGGGCATCGCCCTGGCGCTGTTCGGCACCATACTGGTGTATTTGGCGGCGCAGCCGGTGATGGGGGAAGGACTGCCGGCCATGGCCTGGGATCGGTTGCTCGTCCATGCCGCCGCCTTCGATCCGGCGTTGTTGAATCTGGCGTTCGTGTTTTTGCTGATCGGTTACGGCACCAAGGTCGGCCTGGTACCGCTGCACGCCTGGTTGCCCGACGCTCACGCCGAAGGTCCGACCCCGATCTCGGCGGTGCTGTCCGGGTTGTTGCTGAACGTGGCGCTGTACGCGGTGCTGCGGTTCAAGATGCTGATGAGCGCCAATCCGGCCGCGCTGGCCCCCGGACCGCTGATGGTCGGCTTGGGGCTGTTGTCCCTGGTGTTCGCCGGACTGATGCTCTATCGGCGAGGTGACATCAAACGGCTGTTCGCCTACTCCTCCATCGAGCACATGGGGATCATGACCTTCGCCTTCGGCATGGGCGGGCCGCTGGCCAACTTCGCCGGACTGTTGCACATGACGATGCACAGCCTGACCAAGTCGGCAATTTTCTTCGCCGTGGGCCATATCTCCCAAGTCAAGGGCACCCAGCGGATTTCCACCATTCGTGGGCTGACCACCACCCATCCGATGCTGGGCTGGGGATTGGTGGCGGGGGTCGTGGCCATCGCCGGGATGCCGCCGTTCGGGGTGTTCATGAGCGAGTTTCTGGTGGTGAGTTCCACCTTTGCCCGCCAACCGCTGCTGGCGTTGCCCCTGGTGCTGGGGTTGTTGCTGGCGTTTGGCACCCTGTTGTGGCGGGTGCATGGAATCGCCTTCGGCAAACCGGACAGCGGCCCCGTCGTGCCGGTGCAAGCCAGCACCTTGCCGATGCTGGCGCATCTGGCGCTGGTTCTAGTCGCCGGAATCTGGTTGCCCGGACCGCTGGTGGACTGGTTCAAAAACGTCGCGGTATTGTTGGGTTGAGGGCGAAATGATGAACGCGAACGTTGCATTGCGGACGATCCTGGATGCCGGTCAGCCGGTCGCCGACCATCGCCCCTGGCCGCGAGTCGTCGTCACCACCGAAACCTGGAATGCCCTGGTTGAAGGCTTGGCCGGCGGCGCCTGGAGTTTGCTCGGATTGTGGGGCGAAGTCGGGATGGTACATCTGGCGGTGTATGAGGACGCGAGTGGGACGCCAGGCGTCGCCAGCCTGCCCTGCCCGGATGGAACATTCCCATCGGTCGGTCGGCTGCATCCGCCGGCGCAACGGCTGGAACGGGCGATTGCTGATTTAATCGGCTTGCAACCGGTGGATGCGCCCGACGCGCGGCCCTGGCTGGATCACGGCCGCTGGCCGATCAGCCATCCACTCGGTGCGGCAACGCCACGCACCGAAGCGCCATCCCCCTACCCTTTCCTGCCGGCGGAAGGCGAAAGCCTGCATCAGATTCCGGTGGGGCCGGTGCATGCCGGGATTATCGAACCCGGCCATTTCCGCTTCACCGCCAACGGCGAGGCGGTGGTTCGGCTGGAGGAACGGCTGGGCTACGTCCACAAGGGCATCGAGAGTCTGTTGCACGGCGCGACGCTGGAACGAGCGGCGCGGCTGGTGGGGCGGGTGTCGGGCGATAGCACCGTGGCTTACGCGCTGGCCTTCGCCCGCGCCGTCGAAGCGGCGACGGAAACCGAAATTCCCGACCGCGCGCACTGGCTGCGGGCGCTGATGGCCGAGCTGGAGCGGCTGGCCAATCATTGCGGCGATATCGGCGCGATCTGCAACGACGCCGCCTTCGCGTTGATGCATGCCCATTGCGCGGTGTTGCGCGAGCAGGTATTGCGCGCCAGCGTGGCCTGCTTCGGGCATCGCCTGCTGATGGATTGCGTGATCCCCGGCGGAGTTGTCACGGATCTGCCGGCGGATGGGGGCAGTATCCTGCGTGCGCTGATCGCTGGTTTCCGCCATCAGTTTCCGCCGCTGATCGAGTTGTACGACAACACCGCGTCGCTGCAAGACCGCACCGTGGACACCGGCTTTGTCCGGCCCGCCCTGATCCAGCAGTTTGGTTGCGGCGGGGTGATCGGCCGCGCCGGGGGTCGCGCGTTCGACGCTCGCCGCCAGCCGGGTTATTCGCCCTACGATCAGTTGGAGTTCGAGATGCCGGCGCGGACCGACAGCGACGTCAATGCCCGGGTATGGCTGCGCATCGGCGAGGTGGAACAGAGTCTGGCGTTGGTCGAGCGGATTCTGGATCGGCTGCCGCCAGGAGCCGTGCTTGAAAAATTGAACTCTCCGGATCGAGATTGCGAGGGCGTCGCGCTGGTCGAGGGCTTTCGCGGCGATATCCTGGTCTGGTTGCGGTTGGCCGCCGATGGCACGGTGGCGCGCTGCCATCCGCGCGATCCATCCTGGTTCCAGTGGCCGTTGCTGGAGGCCGCCATCGAAAACAACATCGTCGCGGATTTTCCGCTGTGCAATAAGTCGTTCAACGGCTCGTATTCGGGTCACGACCTGTAGGTTATGCCGTCATGCGCAAGCTGCTGTTTCAGAATCTGTGGCGGTCGCCGCTGACGATCCCCGCGCCGGCCCCTTCCGAACCGGCCCTGGCGGAACTGGGCGCGCGCGTCGATCGGGCGGCCAGACGCCGGCTCGGCCGCAGTCTGGCGATCCGTCAGGTGGACGCCGGGTCTTGCAACGGCTGCGAGCTGGAGATTCATGCGCTGAACAACGCTTTTTACGATCTGGAACGATTCGGTTTTCACTTCGTCGCCTCGCCGCGTCATGCCGATGTGCTGCTGGTCACCGGTCCGGTCACCGCCAACATGCGGGAGGCGCTGGAACGGACCTACGCCGCCACGCCCGATCCCAAATGGGTAGTGGCGGTCGGTGACTGCGGGCGAGACGGCGGCGTGTTCGCCGGCAGCTACGCCTGCGTTGGGGGAGTAGGTGAGGTTATTCCCGTCGATCTGCATATCCCCGGCTGTCCGCCCAATCCCATGCAATTGCTGGAAGGCTTGCTGGCGTTGTTACAAATCCAATAGTCGCCTCACCCCCAACCCATCAACTTGGAGTTATCCCATGACCATCACCATCGCCGAACTGCAAAGCTTTAAGGACTCCATGGTGTACCTGAGTCAACTCAGGTCGATTCCGGTGGAGATCATCGAGTTTTATTTAGAAAACGAACGGGGCTACCTCATCAAGGAATCCGGGCCAGATGATGAAAAGCCCATGATCGTTCAGCCCCCGCGTTCCTAAATCCTGTTCTTCGGCGCTGCGGAAAAAGCCATGAGCGCCTGGCTGACCGAAAAAATGTCCTGAGTACGAGCGCCTGAGGGCTTATTGTTGACTATGGCTCAAATCCGAACGGTCATGCCATCGGCCAGCGAATACCGGTAAGCGCGCCAGGCGGGAAAGAGTCCCGCCAGCAAGGCGCAGCCCAGCACCGAAGCCAGCAGGATCAACTCGTGGCCCGACGGCGGCCAGCCGGCGATGGCCAGCCCCAGCCGGGCTTCGAGCAGCGGGCCAGCCACGAGCAGTCCCCCCTGCAACAGCAGCACCCCGAGCGCCGCGCCGACCAGGGCCAGCACCAGGGATTCGCCCAGCACCAGGGCGAACACCTGCCCCGGCCGCGCCCCGACCGCCCGCAGGATGGCCATTTCCCGGCGTCGTTCGTTGAGTCCGGTCAGCAGCGCCGCGAGCATCACGGTCAGTCCCACCAGCACCACCAGCCCAGACACGACCAGCAGCGCGTTTTCCGCCAGACCCATGAGATCCCAAAGTTGTTGCAAGGTCAGGCCGGGCAAAATCGCCAGCAAGGGTTCACCGGAGAAGGTGTTGATTTCCCGTTGCATCCGAAAGAGGGTGGTTCTGGAATGAAGGC
>DAIRDI010000326.1:0-3868 GCA_036796235.1 Candidatus Competibacteraceae bacterium
GTCCAGTTTTCATTGATAAAACCGGGAATGGTGTCCCGCTTCCAGCCCAAAGCCGGCACCCACCAGGAATGAATCACGTCGGCGGAGGTCGTCAGGATGCGGATTTTCTTGCCGACTGGTAACACCAACGGCTGGTCGACTTCCAGCAGATAGTGTTCGCCCTTGGGAGCGACGCCATAGATCTGGTTCCGGGGGGTGGAGAGAATACTGAAGAAGCCGACCCCTTCGTCCATATAGTCGTAATGCCAGCGCCATTGGTAACCGGTCACCTTGATGGTGAGTTCGGCCTCGCTGGCGTCGGCCATGCGAATCAACACCTGGGTGGCCGGAACCGCCATGCTGATCAGGATGACCATGGGTACGACGGTCCACAGGACCTCGACCAGGGTGCTTTCGTGGAACTGGGCCGGCTCGGCGCCGCGCGATTTGCGGTGATGGTAGATGGACCAGAACATCACCCCGAACACACCGATGCCGATGAACACGCAAATCCAGAGAATCAGCATGTGCAGGTCGTAGATATCCCCGCTGACGGCGGTGGCGCCCCGCGTCATGTTCAAGACGGAGTCGGCGTGTGCGCCCGCGCTCCACGCCAGTAGGGCGCTGCCCAGGGCGATGGCGCCCCCGCGCATGATAAGACTTCTGATCATACCGTGCATTCCTCCTGTCGGTGACATAAAGATGCCCCCAGTTTGCGAGCCCAGGGGCAAAGGTTCAAAGCTTCGTTTATAGGGTTAGGAAATCTATACGGCACCGCGCAGCCGGGCGCTCAACTCTTGGGCCAACTGATGACGCTCTTCCTCGGCCAGGAAGCGGCCGATTTCGACCGAGCGGTCGTGGACGCGGATCAACAGCCGGCTGGGATACCAGCGCCGGGGGCAATCTTTCAGTTCCACCCGCGCCCAAGTCCGTGACAGCACCCAGCGCTGCCGGGGACGCGACCGACCACGTTCGATGCGAATGCTGTCCGCCGCGATGCAGATCACTTCACATTCGTGGCAGCGACAGGCCACGAGGTACAGGCCGGTCCCCACCGCCAGCAATTCCAGGCCGGCGAACGGCAACACCAACCAGAATCCCATGGCGGCCAGCGGCAGGGCGAGCGCCAGGGTCACAAAGCAAAAGAACCCGAAGACCCACAGATTTTGTCGCCAAGTGAACGAGCGGTTGGGACGCAGGATGAAGCAGTGCTGACAATCCGCGATACAGCCTTCGCATGTCACCATGGTCTGGTTACCCCTCGCTCTGTTTTGTCCCTATAACAAGTAACGGTTTATAACCCTTTTGTCAATGCCTGATCTTAACACTCAGGAATTATTTGAAGCGCGGCGGCGCAGTTGCGCCAGCGGAAAGACCGCGGAGCCGTCCGGGCGGGAATCGGAGTGGGATTGGCGCGGACCCCAGGCGTGGCCATAGATCACTTCGCAACTGGCGGGCAGCCGACCGTCGGCGCGGCGGAACGGTTCGCAGGCGGCGCGCAGCGCGTGTAACCGACCCTTGCCGGTCAAACCGCGGGCGCGGCCGGTGGTGATGTTGCCAACGCCGAAGTGCTTGAGCGCACGCATCAAGTCGTCCACGGTTGCATAAGCCAGGGTCAACCGCTCGACGTCCATCACCGGCTCGGCCAGGCCCGCCCGCACCAAGGCGTCACCGATATCATGCATGTCGAAAAAAGCGTTGAGGTGGTTGTAGTCGTCGACAGCCGCCCAAGCGCGCCGCAGTTCGATCAGGGTATCGGGACCGAGGGTGCTGAAGAACAACGCGCCGCCTGGCTTGAGCACCCGGCGGAATTCAGCGAACACGCGATCCAGGTCCAGCGACCAGGGCAGGGCCAGGTTGGAAACGAGCAGATCGCAACTGGCCGCCGGCAAGGGCAGGGCCTCAGGTTCGCCGACCGCGCCGTACAGGGTGCGCAACCAGGGAGCGCGCCGGCGGGCGCGATGCACCAGCGCCGGCGCCCGTTCCAGACCGATGACCCGCGCCTTGCGGTACTTCTTCAGCAACGCCGCCGCGAGCAGGCCCGCGCCACAGCCGACATCGACGATCACCGCTGGCTGGAGTTTGATCGAATCCAACCGCTCCAGCAGTCCCTGGCCGATTTCGCGGTACGGAAGCACGGTCCGGTCGTGCTGGGGCGCGGCCCGCTCGAACCGCTGCCGCAGTCGCTTCAGATCCAGGGCGAAAGGTAAACCGTCAGGGTCGTCGCGCATCGAGAAAAGCCCTCAATTCGATCAGGAATTCTGGCAGGTGGGAGAGAAACGGCGCATGGCCCGCGTGGGGGAAGACGTGCAGGCGGGCGTCGGACAGGGATTCGCGCATCATCTCCCCCGCCGCCGCTGGGGCCAACAGGTCGCGCTGCCCCAGCAGCAGTAGCATCGGACAAGAGATACGGGTTAGTCCCGCGCGCAGGTCGGTGTGTTCCAGAATCGCCAATCCGTTTTCCAGAGACTTCTCGTCCGGCTCGCCATGCTCGAACAGCAGCGCCTTCAAGCGGCGCAGTTGGGCGGCGGCGCGATCGCTGCCGTGTACTTCCAACGCGATGAAGCGCTGGAGGGTGGCGCGGTGGTTCTGGCGCAGCGCCCCGGCAAACCCGCGCAGCACGGTGGGGTTCATGCCGTATGGCCAATCGGGCCGTTGGGTGAAACAGGGGGTACTGCCGACCAGCGCCAGCCGTTCGACCCGTTCCGGCGCGGCGATTGCGAGCCATTGCGCGACCAACCCGCCCAGCGACCAGCCGACCCAGGCGGCGCGGGGCGGCGCGACGGCCGCCACCGCCGCGCCGAGATCGTCCAGGGTCGGACCGAAACGCGCGCCCCGACTGCGCCCGTGGCCGGGCAGGTCCAACACCGTGACTCGGTAATGATCGAGCAGCGCTGCGATGACGTCGTCCCAGATACCGGAATGCATGCCCCAGCCGTGCAACAGCACGACGTCGGGTCCATGGCCGAGGGTTTGGTGGTGGAGCGCGTTCACGGATTTTGCAGTCGGTTACGCCTCTTGCGCCAGCGCCGCGTCAAGCAACGGATGCCCCTCGTCGTCCAGCGGTATGTCCAGCCACTCATCCCGGTAAATCCGCCACAGATCGACGATGGACCAGGGCACCAGAATCAGCGCTGCCAGAATCCAGGCGACCAGGTGCCAAATCCAGCCGTCGCCCGGAATAAAGGTCGCGACCACAATAAAAAAGCCGGTGATCCCATAAAACCGATAGGCCGCCTGCTGGGTATAATGGCCCACCTTGGGATTCGGATGATGACGGTTCATGGCGTACACCAGCATCGACGCGCCGAACCAGAAGATCAATAACGGAAACGGCACCAGAATTGCGATCAGATTGCCATAATTCATCAGGGTGGAAGCACGCCGGGCGGAAGTTCCCCGCGCGATCTTGCCGATCACCGTATCTTCGCCTTGTTCCGTGATATGCATGACTGCGACCTCGTAAAATGCCTGATGGATAGCCCGCGAACGATAACCCCGATCGATGTCGATGAACATTCGATCGCGGTACAACGATACAACCCATGCTCGCGACCTGGTTAACCGGACTCCAGCACCTGATTTTACCCCCAACCTGCCTGCTGTGCGGAACTCGCGGCGTGGCCGGACAGGATTTATGCCTCGGCTGCGCGACCGACCTGCCTCGCAACACCGACGCCTGTCTGGTCTGCGCGCTCCCGCTGCCCGCCGGTCAAACCGGGTCCTGCCCGCGGTGTCTGTCGCAACCCCCGAGCTTCGACCGCGCGTTCGCGCCCTTTCGCTATCAACCTCCGGTGGATTTTCTCATCCGGGAGCTGAAATTTCACGGGCGCCTCATTCACGCGCGACTGCTGGGCGAACGGTTCGCCGCCGCCCTGACCGAACGCGA
>DAIRDI010000327.1:0-3867 GCA_036796235.1 Candidatus Competibacteraceae bacterium
CACCCGCCGAAATTCGCCGGACGTACCGGGAAACAATCCGGCGAGAACGTCCGAACAGCCAATGCTCCAGCCGTTCGCCGACGCCGCCCGCGCCGTCCTGGAGGGCGATGATCCGATCCAGGGCGATGGCGTCGATGCGGCCGGCCACTTCAACGAACTGCGCGCACAAGTAAAAAATGAGAAAGAGGAGATACACCCACAGCAGCAGAAACAGCACCGCGCCCAGGGAGCCATAAACATAGTTGTAAGTGGCCAGGCTGACGAAATGGACGAAGGCGATTTTCAGGCCCAGGATAGCCAGCGTGCAGAGTCCCGCGCCCAAAGCCGCATGCCAGGTCCGCGGCCGCTCCAGCGGCAGAAAGCGGTAGCAGAGGAAAATCAGGCTGAAGATCAGCAGCAGCGGCGCCATCGATCCGGATAGCGAGAGCAGCAGATCATAAAAATTTTCCAGCCAGGGATAGTGTTCCACTTCGTCGCGCAGAAAGCGGATGGCGACGTTGGACGCCGCGGAGAGGCCCAACAGGGTCAGGATAACCGGCAGCAGCAACAGGGACAGGAGATTGCTCCAGAGCGGGTTGCGAGCGCGGGGACTGGGAAAGATCACCCCGAACGCGCTCTGTACGGCGCTGACGATGAGCCGGCTGGTCCACAGCAGCCCCAACAGGCTCAGGCCGCTGAGCGCGACCTGCGTTTCCAGAACGCCGATGCTGCGGAAGAACTCCTCATTGAGCTGTTCGCTGAATTTCTCCAAGAGCGCGAACAGATCCTTGGTCAATTCCGGATAGTTGACCAGGGAGGTGTTCAGGATGGAAATCACCACCAGCACCAGCGGCCCCACGGCCAGCAGGAAGTAGTAGGCTACTCCGGAGGCGTGGCTGGACAACTGGTTCTTCAGGAACAGGAAGGCGGTGCTGTAACCGGCTTGCAGGAACCAGTTCAGCCCCCCTTCGAGCTTGGTCGATAACGGGTGATGGTCGTTCACGGGGTTGCTATCCAGGTCATTTCGTTGCACGCGTTCATCGCGTCCAGAACGATGGGTTACCGAGAGCACCCTCGTGCGGAGGGTCTCCGCGGGTGGACCGCTCGAATTGCCAAGACGGTATCACAAGACTTACAGGCCAGGAAGGGCCAGAATTCGGCGTTCCCACCACCGCAGAAACTCCGGACTGAAACATGCCGGTAACCTTGGGATAGTAGGTTGTTCCACTATTCAATTACCGGAGTCACACCGTGTCCGCTCAAGCTGGAGTCTTAACCGCCGACCAGGAACAACCTACGTCGTCCCAGTGGTTGTCCTGGCTTCTTGTCGTGACCTTGATCTATCTGCTGCTCGCCGCCGTGGGGGCGATCGGCGACGGCTTCAAGGCGGCGACCGCTAGCAACGCAAAGGAATTATTCGCCTTTGCGACCAATCCGTTCGTTGGTTTGATGATTGGCCTGGTCGCCACCGCGTTGATCCAAAGTTCGAGCACCGTGACCGCGATCATCGTCGGCATGGTCGCGGGCGGCCTGCCGCTCGCCATCGCGATTCCTCTGGTGATGGGCGCGAACATTGGCACCTCTCTGACCAGCACCATTGTCAGTCTGGGTCACGTCCGCAACGGTGAGGAATTTCACCGCGCCTTTTCCGCCGCGACGGTACACGATGCGTTCAACATCTTGGCGGTGGCTATCCTGCTGCCTCTCGAACTGTTGTTCAGCCCGCTGCGTCACACCGCCGAGGCGCTCGCCGGCTTCCTGGTGAACGACGCCAGCGTCGACATGAAAAGCGTGAACTTCATGAAAACCTTGCTGGCGCCCGCTTCCGAGGTGCTCGGCGCCGCCGTCGGCTGGATTCCAAGCAAGGTATGGGCAGGCATCGCCCTGATTGTGATCGGCGTTATTCTGATTCTTTTCGTGGTCTCGGCGATCGGCAAAGTGCTGCGCAAGGTCATGGTGGGACGCGCCAAGGACATCATGCACTGGAGCGTCGGGCGGGGACCGATCTCCGGCATGGCGTCCGGCACTCTCATCACGGTGTTGGTGCAATCCTCCTCGACGACGACCTCGTTAATCGTACCGCTGGCCGGCACCGGGGTATTCACCCTCAAGCAGGTTTATCCGTTCACGCTCGGCACCAACATCGGCACCTGTATCACCGCATTGCTGGCCGCCACCGCGATCACCGGCCCGACGGCGGTTTTGGCGATGCAGATCGCGCTGGTTCACTTGTTTTTCAATCTGTTCGGGATCCTCTTGATTTACGGCATACCGTGGTTACGGGGGGTACCGCCGTTGATCGCCACCACCTTGGCCAATCTCGCCCAAAAAAACAAGCTGTATGTGGTGGCCTATATGGGCGGCTTGTTCTTCGTCTTGCCGCTCGTCCTGATCGGCGTCAGCCAGTTGTTCTAACCTTCGGAGATCCGCATCGTGGAAACTCTTCGCCGCCAAGAAACGGAAGCGCACATTCGCGAGCTTCGTCAGTCCATCGAAGAACTCGAGCAACAATTGCGAGATAGCGAGGCTCTGGAGCGCGCCCAGCATGAGGAGCTGGAGCATCTCGACGAGTACATCAACGCGGTCGACACCAAGTTCAGCAGCCTCAAGCTGTTCTGGCGCACCCTGAAACAGGAGCGGTTTTCGCAATGAACAGTGTGTTTCCCACCGCCTCAACCCCGCGCCGGCCCTGGTCTCGTCTGGGGCAGAAAAAACTGGGAATGGTTATCCCGATGCGGGTCGGGATCGTACTGCTGGCCTTCTTGCTCGGTGCTTGCGGCAACGAACCGACGGTTCGCGCCATCACCGCCCAGACGGTGCTGGCGGATGGATCGAGCACCGTCTATCCATTGACTCACGAGGCCGCGCGCCGGTTTGAAAGAGCGAACGCCAACGCTCATATCGATGTGAAATTCTCGGGCACGACCGGCGGATTCCGGCATTTCTGCGCCGGAGAAACCGACATCAGCAACGCCTCCCGGTCGATCAACGCGGAGGAAAAGGCGCAGTGTGAGAGCAACGGCGTTCGTTATCTGGAATTGCCGCTTGCGATGGATTCGATGGCTATCGTCGTTCATCCCCATAACACCTGGACGAACGACATCACCGTGGCCGAACTGAAAAAACTTTGGTCGCCCGAGGCGGAAGGGAAAGTCAACACTTGGAAGGACGTGCGCGCCGACTGGCCCGACCGGCCCATCGCATTGTTTGGGAGAGGCCAGGATTCAGGAACCTACGATTACTTCACCACAGTGATCGTCGGCGAGACCCGCAGCAGCCGAAAAGATTACTTCGGCAGCGAGGACGAGGAATTGCTGGCCAGCAAGATCGCCAACGAGCCCAATGCCCTCGGCTTCTTCGGAATCGGCGGATACCATCGGCATTGGGACGAACTCAAGCTCGTCGCGGTGGACGATGGCCAAGGTCCGGTGTTCCCAACGCTGGAGACGGTCAAAAACGGCAGCTATACGCCGTTGACCCGGCCTTTGTATCTCTACGTCAATGAGGACAGCTTGGCCAGCAAGACGACGCTCCGGCCGTTTTTGGACGCGTATCTGAGCGGAATCACGAGTTGGATTCATTTTACCGGCTACATGCCACTAGCCGGTTCGTCTTACGCGGAAAGTTTGGAGCGGCTGCGCAAGACGACGCTAGCAACGAGCGCGTCTTCTACCCGTTCTCAGTAGTCGAAGTTGATTGGGAGTAGGGCGATTACGGGCGCCTACCCGTAATCGTCTATCGAGAAGTCGCTTCCCTCGACGCCCCCTTCGCCACGCTGCCGCCTCCCGTTTGGATGTACGCGATAATTACAGGCCGGAGGCCGGACGGTCTTGTAGCCGACATTCCGCATACCAAACTTTGGTTTTGATAATTTAAAATATATTACTT
>DAIRDI010000328.1:0-3865 GCA_036796235.1 Candidatus Competibacteraceae bacterium
TCGAACTCGGCTTTCAGCGCCGACCCCTCCCAAGGGAAGCTGAAGAACGCTTCCTTAATCTTCTCCTGCAATTCCGGTTTCAGGTTGTAAACGTAGCCGTACCCGGTGGTGGGAAAGGTTTGCGATTTGTAGAGGGTCACAATCTGCTCGGGCTTGACCACCTCGCGGGCGAACATCCGCGCCATCACCGAATTGGCGATGGCCGCGGCGTCGTAGTCTTTATTGGCCACGCCCAGGATCGAATTGTCGTGCTTGCCCGAGAAGGCGGGTTTGAAGTCGCGCTCGGCGACCAGTCCGTACTCGGCTTCCAGCAGGGCCGATGGGGCCTTGTAGCCGGAGTTAGAGGTGGGAGCGGTGAACGCCAGCGTGCGGCCTTTCACGTCCTCAATCTTTTCGATGCCGCTGCCGGGATAGGTGATGATTTCCATTTCGTAGCCGAAGCTGCCGTCGGCGCGCGCCATCATGGTGAACGGCACGAAGCCGGCGCAATTGACCGCCAGCGGGTTGGAGCCGGTGTTAAACCCGGCCACATGCAGGCGGCCGGCGCGCATGGCTTCAAGCTGCGCGGCGTTGGACTGCACTGGGAAGAACTGCACCTTCTTGCCGGTCACTTTTTCCATGTGTTTGAGAAAGTCTTCCCAGACCTTGGCGTAGACGGCCGGGTCTTCGACTGGGGTATAGGCGAAGATCAACACGTCGGGATCGACCCACGCCTTGGGATCGGTCGGGGTATCGGCCACCAGATCGCCGTCGGCGTCGGTGTAGCGCGGGTCCATGGCGTGGGCGGCGACGCCGATCAGCAACGCCAGGACGAACAGCAGGGGTTGGCTCCAAAAATTCCGGATACTCATGGCGCAACCTCAGTAATCGTGAAGAAATAAGGAAGCCGCCAAGCTACGCAAAGATGATGACAGGATGATGACATGCATGAGAGGGAATGCGAGGGTGGCTCGCTAGCGGGCTTCCTGGTAACCCTGAAAAGTCTTTGGTAGCGGCGAGATACGGTCTTGCACGCGCGGTCCCGCCGCTACCCGTTCCCGCTACTTCAAACCCATGCAGTTGGCGTAGTAGGTCACCGTCGCCGGCCAATCCGTGAAGATACCCAGGATTTTCACCTCACGGGCCAGCACATCGAGCACGGTCATCATGTCGCCTTCGCGCTGGATGGCGGAGTCGATGGTTTGGTAGTAGAACCCGTTGTTCCCGTCGGCCAGAATGCCGGAGCGCTCGATCGTCCAAGTGATGATGTCCAGACCAGCCGCCTTGGCGTCCTTCGCGTACTGGGAAGGGACGATCTTGCCATTATTGTCGACGGTCAACAGCGCGAACATCGGCGGGGCGACGATGTTGATGCCTTCGGCCTTGTAACTGGCTAGTTCGCCGACACTCGGTAGATCGGCCACGGTGTTGGCGTCGTCCAGATACACGGCCTGTTTGCCGAACCTGGGTTCGTTGCGAACCCAGTACAGCACGTCGTCCTTGATGAAGGATTGCGCCCACACGTTGCGGGGCGGTACGCCGGCCGCCTTGTACTCGTCGATCATCTTCTGCGCGTAGTCTTCCTGGGTGAAGCCATCAAACGGCATGGTCACGACCGGGCTTTTCAGTTCCGGCGTCATCTTGACGCCCAGCTTCTTGAACAGCTCGATACTCTCCTTGTGCGTCATCAGCGTGCCGCTGGTGGGGCCGGAATAGAGGTCGGTGCGCCAGTTCGCGGTGCCTCCCAGGTATTCCTGTGGGGTTCTGGCGCGCGGGTTGAAAGCGTCCATCTTGCCCCGCAAGGTCCTAAATTCCGCCAAAGTGATGTCGCTGGCGCGGCACTCGGCCGACGCGGGCGTCAGCAGGTTGCCATCCGCATCGAAGGTGGCGGGCGTGAACGGCTCGATGCATGTGGAGGCCAGCGGGGTGACGAGGATGTTGGTCGTCGTGTGCAGATCGTTCTGCGCGTGGCGGCAGACCAGCTCCTTATCCTTGGTGAAGGTCACGTCGCACTCCATGATACCGGCGCCCATGCGGGCCGCGGCGATGTAGGATTCCCTGGTGTGCTCGGGGAACTGCATGCAGGCCCCGCGATGGCCGATCGAGAAATCGGTGCGTTTGAACGGCCCCCTGGAACACGCTTGCAGCTTCTTCTTGAGCGGGCCTTCCCGCATGTCGTCGACGAGGAAAAACGGTCGTGGGCCGAGGTGCACGTTGTTTGGCTTCCCCCAGTCACGAGCATCGCGATCGGCGTGGGCCAGGGTGGCGAAACCCGCCGCCGCGGCCATGGTTAGCGTCATGGCGAGAATTGAGATCTTTGTCATGGAGTGGCTCTCATCAGGTTGATTGGATCGTGTAGGCCCATCCTTGCGCCAGCCACCCAATTTGTCCCCATGACGTGTAGAAAAAATGGCGGTTCGGTTGCCGTTCCGTGAAACGAGCGCGCCGGCATCGATATCGCTAACGTAATGCACACTCTCGAATCCCCATCGAAAGCTTCACCGCACCCCATGGCCTACCGCCGCCCCTCGCCGCCGGCTCGCCGCAGAATCGCATCCAGCGCGCGGGTCGGCAGCAGCCGGCGCAATACCGCGAACAGGTAGGTCGGCACGGTCACGGGATAACGCGCGCGCGGTCGGGGACTTTCCAGGGCATGGATCACCCGTTTCAATACCGCTTCCGGCGGCAGGGTGAACGGCGCGGCCGGTCCCTCCTTGAGCAAGCGCGCTTCCATCGCCAGATATTTTTCTCGATGCGGGCTGGTTTCGGGGCGGATGTGCCGCAGGTAGGCGGCGTGGGCGTTGTCGCGGAATCGGCTGAGAATCGGCCCCGGCTCGATCAGGCAGATGTGAATACCCGTGCCGGCCAGTTCCAGCCGCAGGGTATCGGCCAAACCCTCCAGCGCGAACTTGCTGGCGACGTAGGCCCCGCGATAGGGCAAGGCCACCAGCCCCAGCACCGAACTGTTGTACAAAATCCGGCCCCCGCCCTGCCGGCGCATCACCGGAATGACTCGGTTGGTCAGCTCCTGCGTGCCGAACAGATTGGTCTCGAACTGTTCTTGCAACGCCGCGCGGCTCAAATCCTCCACCGCGCCCGCCTGACCGTAGGCCCCGTTGTTGAACAGCGCGTCCAAACGTCCGCCGGTCTGCGCCAGCACCGCCGCCACCGCCGCGTGAATCGACCCGGAATCCCGCAAATCCAGCGGCAGGCTTTCCAATCCTTCGGCTTGCAGGCGATCCACGTCCCCCGCCTGGCGCGCGGTCGCGAACACCCGCCAGCCCCACGCCCGCAGCCCTCGGGCGACGCACAGGCCGATGCCCGATGAACAGCCGGTGATCAGTATGGATTTTTGCTCGGTCATCGCCACCTCTTGAGTTCAGTCCAGCTTATCCAGTGTACCTCAGCGCCAATCCGGTGTTTGTGCGCCAACCGGTCGGTCAAAGGAAACGGTACGCGCACGATATCAAAGCGTTCAAAGGTCACGGTAGGCGGCCTCGTCCTCGGTGGATTCCCACTCACCGAGGGTGCTTTGGATCGCTTGGAGAAAATCCAAATCGAGCGGCCGCACGCGGCGCACCGCAACCCGGCCATCCTTTTCGACCTCCCAAGCGATCAGGTCGCCTGGCCCGATTTCGAGCAGGGCGCGGATTTCGCGCGGCACCGTGGTTTGACCCTTGGCGGTAATCTTGGCGACGGCGGGCATGTCATTTCTCCAGAATGGCGCATTACTTCCTTACTTTAATGCCTCAATAGTTCGGACAGTTTTTGGGGGCAAGGTAGGGAGATAGCGGCACCGAGTCGGTTTCGGATAGGGTGAAGTTGTGAACCCAGACCGAATCCGAGGGATGACCCGATGCCGCTACTCGAAAGTGTACTGTCGAAC
>DAIRDI010000329.1:0-3858 GCA_036796235.1 Candidatus Competibacteraceae bacterium
GTTCAGGCCGCGATGGACGAGCAACGCCGCATCGGCCAGCCACGCGGGAACGAAATCCCCCGCCTCATGGGGGAGATGCACGCGCACCTCCCTCCCATGCCGCCGCAGGCGGTCGAATACCTCGGGAAAGACGGACTCGCCGCGAATGGGCTTACCCAGGAGAAAAGCGATCGGTCCGTCGGGTCGGGACAGGGTGTGCATGGTGGATCAGAACTCGTATTCGACGCCGAACTCGACGGAGTAGGCGTCGCTGGCCGTTTCGCCGAACGCCTGGCCCGGCATGAAGTACCCGAGCTTGGCCCGCAGGCGGAGTTGGGAAATCTCGTGATAGCCGAGGATCAGATCGACCGCCTGGCCGAGATCGCGATGCTCGCCGTCGGCCCGTGCGCGGACTTGCGCCCCGCGCAGCCGCCCCTCGACGGCTTCGGCCTGGCGATAGCGGTGATAAATCAGATCGATGGAGCTGCGCCGGCTGGGTCGGATTCCGAAGCCCACCGTGGCGATCGACAAATTGCTCAACTCCGGGTCCAGGGTTTGACCGTAGAACTGAAAATTCTCCACCCCATTGAAACGGTACGAGTTGTCTTGCAGTCCGGTCTGCCGAAAATTCCGGTCGACCCCATCGTCCGGGTCGGAATCCCCGCTGCCGAACGCATAGCCCAGGGTGATGGCCGGCGTCCATCCGGTGTCGAAACGATAGGTCGCGCCCAGATCGAAACCCAGGCCGCGGAGTCGGGTGGACCCCTCCCGACCCCGCACTTGAGCGAGTACAAACCAGTAATCCAGGGCATCGGTTGCCCGGCCCTGGCCCTGCAAACCCAGGAACACGGGGTTGTCCGCGTCTTCCGAACGGTCGTCGAAGACCAGGTAAAAGGCCTCGAGTTCATGTTTCGCCGCCGGCTGGAATCGGGCGAGGAGAAAGTAGTTGTTGACCCGTCCCGGCTCGCGCTTTTCCAACAGATTCTCGGTGACGATGTTTTCCCGGGTCGCCGAGGCTTCCAGCGCAAAACCATTCCATTCGTGGATAAACCGCAGGCCATCCAGTTCGGCGTCGTACAGCCACTCCCGGCGATCATCGAATGCCTGCCGACCGGCGCGCAACATGGCGTGATCCCAGAGGTCATGGATATCGAGGTAAAGTTCCTTGAGGTCGAGCGCGGATTGATCCTGCTCCGGCGTTCGATCCCGCCCCTGATCCACGATGAACCGTCTTTCCGCATCCAGACTCAGAAAGCCCGAGACGCGCTCACTGAATCGATAGGCGATGTCTATCGACAGTTCGGGCGTGAGAACCGCCAGATCGTCCGCCGTGCCGTCATCGAGATCGCGGTTGCTCAGTCGCTCGTAACGAGTCTCTAGCGTGGTCTCGATTTCAAAGCGCTCCCAAACCGATTTCCGGTCCGACTCGGCATACGCGGGCGTCGTCGCCAGGGCCATCAGCATGACGCACCGCGCGACCCAATCGGTGGCGAGGGTACGAATCCGGGGAGCACGCCAGTTCCGCCACGCGGACCATGTCAGGGTAGGGTCCATGACAGTTCACCTCGCCGCGATCCCGAGACGCTGCTCGCACAGATCGAGCAGCGCGGGCGTCCAGGCGCGACGCTCGGGGATGCGGGTGCTGATGGCGATATGCCGGACCAGCGTCAGCGTGGCGTAGGCGCGAACCGCGGCGCGGGTCGCCGCGCCCGCGAGCCGCGCGAATGCTTCCTCCAGGGCCTGTTCGAGATCCGCCAGCGCCTCGGGGTCCTGACGGGTCCGCAGGCTGAATTCCGTCACGTGGCCGATGAAATTGCCCATATCCAGCCCCGGATCGGCCTCGCAGTAAAGGTCGAGATCGATCAGATACAGCCATTCGCCAGCCACCAGCAGGTTATCGGGGTAGAAATCCCGGTGGCTGGGGGCAAACGGGCCGGGCGCGATGGCGGCGCCCAGACGCTCGCTCGCCGCCAGCACGCGCTGAATTCGGACCGCCCACGCCGGATGCGTCTCGGCCACGAGGCCAAGCTGCCGACGCAGAACGAGCAGTTCGTCGGCCAGGGTGTGACGGCGGTTTGCGGGAACGCCGCGACGCTGCAACTTGTGGGCGGCGGCGGCGATCCGCGCCGCCAGCGCGGGACCCTCCGGGCCGGTCAGCCGCTCCATCGCCGACGTCCCCGCGACCTTGCGTTGCAGCCACATCGCCAGATCCGGCAGGATGCCCAGCGGTTCGGGCACGCCGATCCGGTCCTCGCTCGGAGGGCCAAACCCGTTACGCCACAAGGCGCTTTGAACCGCGTGGCTGCGGTGGTCCAGCCCTTTGGCCCGGACCTTGCCGAGTAAGGTCAGTCGCGCCTCGCCACTGGGTCCGGGATAGGTCAGTTCGTATTCGATCAGGCAGCGCCGTCCCGGTTTGTGTCGGCGAACGTGGATCGCCCGCAATTGAATGGACTCGTCACCCGTGGCGAGCTGGCGGCCAAGGGACAGGCAGTCCGGAAGACGCCGCGCCATGTATTCGGGTCGCAGGGCCAGCCGCAACATGGGCATGGCTGGATCGCCGAGCGCGCCGGTCGGATCGTTCACCAGGGTTGTCATGCGCTGAATCTCCCGCCAGCCCCTATTGGGGTGGCGACCCGCGCGCGCTGGGAATACGCGCGGAAAAACCGCTCCGCTCGTTGCAGTACGTTCTCAATATGGGTCGGCCAGTCCGCCAGGCGATTGCGGAAACCATGCGGCGCCAGCCGCAGCAATCCGGCGGCGACATAGAGGTCTGTTTGGGAGGGTTTGGCGCATCGAGCCTGGTGGCAATAGCCGCCGATCAAAGCCTCGGCGATTTCCCCGGCCCGTCCAGCCGGCAGCGTCCCGCAGACCTCGTTGCGCTCCAACTGGGCGATGAAGGTTCCGAAATCGGCGGCCGGGTCTCCCACTCGCGTTTGGTCGTAGTCGATGATGCCGATGCCGTGGGCGGCCACCAACACCTGATCGGCGGAGAAATCGCCGTGGATGGGACACTGTTCGACGGGCTCCGCCAACAACTCCGCAGCGATCCGCGTGGCCAGCCCGCGCAATCGCGGGGCCAGATCCGGGCATAGCCAGGCGGCGGCGTTGGCGGCGGCCAGCACCGCCATACCCTCGCCTTCACGGGCCACCCGCGCGAGATGGCCGGGCGCTTGTTGGTGAAATTCAGCGAGCGCCGCGCCGACTTCGCGGAGGTGATGCGCCGAGCAATCGGCCCTAAGCAGGAAATCGTTCAAGGGTTCGCCAGCCAGCCACTGACTAACGATGATGCGCCGGTCGTTGGAGTATCCCAGCGGGGCAGACACCGCCAGCCGCTCCCGAGACGCAAACGTCTCGACGGTCCTGGCCGCCCGCCAAGCGTTGCGGAAGTCCGCCTCGTCGTAGACTTTGATGATCGCCCTGGGTCGAGCATCGACGGTCAACTTGCCGACATATCGACGTTCGGGTTTGTAGCGCAGCGTCTCCAGGCGGGCCGCCCACCATTCGGGTTCATCGGGCAAGAGATCGCGCAACAGCCGGGCGCGCGGCTCCGGCGATGCCAACCCGGCCAGGCCGACGACCTTCCGGTCGACGGGGAAGCGCCAGAAGGCGATGCACCCATCGTCGAGCCGGCAGCACGCGGAGCGGATCTCCTCGGCCTCGGCGGCGCGGACCTTGGCATACTGCCTGGCGGTGTAGGCCCTGGCGTGCAGCGGCAGCGGTCCATCCGAGGTATCGGCGAGGTAGCCGACCAGGCAACTCGTACCGGGTTTGTACTTGAGATAGCCGGTCGTGAGCCGCTCGATCCGCGGGTCCGGCCAGCGAGCTTGCAACACACCGAGCGCGTGGTCGTTATCCAGCAGCAGGGCCATTCCCGGCAGG
>DAIRDI010000330.1:0-3828 GCA_036796235.1 Candidatus Competibacteraceae bacterium
TTGGGCCAGTTGTATTGAATGTTCTGCCGGGTCGTGAAGTGGCCAAAGTTTTTATCGTAACGGCGGGCGATGTGCGCCAACATGCGCAGTTGCCGCGACGACAACAGGCCGTAGGGTATGGCGACCCGCAACATCGGTGCGTGGCGCTGCATGTAGAGACCGTTCATCAGCCGGAGCGGCCGAAACTCGTCGTCGCTCAGCTCGCCGGCCAGATAGCGCCGGACTTGACCGCGGAACTGGGCTACCCGCTCGTCCACCAACGTTTGATCGTAGGAGTCGTACTGATACATGGTCGTTCGTTTCCACCTGGAAGTCCGGTTGCATGCCGCCACGGTAAGCTTTATTCCGAGCGCATTATTTTCAAACCTTAACATTCGGCCTATATGCAAATAAAGTATTTTTTAACCATAAATTTATAACAAAATATCTCAAAGGACCCTCGACCATGATGGTCTCGCAAACCGATAATCCGCGGGCGCACGCTCGTTCTCTCCATCGGAGCCAAGGCTCGCACGCATTTCCGCGCTGCTCCCTAATCCCTACTCCCCGTTTGCTAGGCTGGCTGGTCGGTTGGACGTTGCTCGGACTGTTGCCCGTGTTTTGGCCAGCGTCAACCGTCGGGTGGCTGCTGGCCGGCGGTCTATTCTGCGCCATGGCCGCGCGGGATGCCTTTGCTCTGCAAAACCGGCCACCGCTGGCGGTCGAGCGCATTCTCGCCCCCGTTCTGCCGCTGGGCATCTGGCGCCCGGTTCGGCTGCGCTTCGCCAATCTCCAGCAGCAATCCACGGCTCTGACGGTCTTCGATCACTACCCCAGCGCCGCCGCCGAATGCGCCGATCTGCCGCAACGGCTCACTGTGGCCGCGGGCGGCTGGACCGAACTGACCTATCGCCTGCGCCCGCTGGCGCGCGGCGAATGGACGTTCGGCCCCATCCAGGTCTGGCTGGACTCGCCACGCGGCTTCTGGCAGCGCGACGACCATTTGGGCGAGCCTTCGACCGTGCGGGTCTATCCCGACTTCGCCGCCATCACCCGCTACATCCGGCTGCTGGCGGATCGCCGCGAGGCGCTGCTGGGCATCCATCGGCGGCGGCGGCGCGGCGAGGGGCAGGACTTCCTGCACTTGCGGGAATACCGCATCGGCGACAGTCTGCGGCAAATCGACTGGAAAGCCACCGCCCGCGTCCGCAAGCCCATCGCCAAGGAGTATCAAGAGGAGCGCCAGCAAACCGTGCTGTTCCTGCTGGATTGCAGCCGGCGGATGCGCGCTCAGGACGATGACCTCAGTCATTTCGATCACGCCCTCAACGCCCTGATCCTGTTGGCCTACGTGGCCCTGCGGCAGGGCGATGCGGTGGGCGTGCACAGTTTCGGCGGCGAACGACGCTGGCTGATGCCTCGCTCGGGGCCGGGGATGCTGACCGCCCTGATCGAGGGACTCTACCCCCTGCAACCAACTCTGGACCCTCCGGATTACGCCGAAGCCGTCAACCTGACGCTGGCGCGCCAGCGCAAGCGGGCGTTGATCGTCCTGCTGACCAACCTGCGCGATGAGGATCAGGACGATCTGTGGCCAGCGGTCGCGCTCCTACGCCGCCGGCATCTGCTGGTGATCGCCAACCTGCGCGAGCCGATCCTCGACGAGCTGCTGGCGCGGCCGATCCGCGATCTGCCCCAAGCCCAGCTCTACGCCACCACCGGTCATTACCTGCGGCAACGGGAACGGGTTCAGGAAGAACTGCGCCAGCAGGGCGCGATCGTGCTCGACGTCCCGCCGGATCGGTTGCCGGCGGCCATGGTCAATCAATACCTGGATCTCAAGAGCGGTGGCCGCTTGTAACGCAATTATGCGGACAAGCACGGAAGATTCATGCTAAAAAATAGGCTCATGATTGGAATCGCGCGCGGTCTTTCCAGTGAACCATTCGCGATTTGCCAAGGTCAATATGGGCATTCATCAACTTGGGGAGATTCTGCAACGATGCTACGCAAACACAATGTCGCGATGAACAGGGCGCCCTTCTCGCTGACGCTGGACAAGCCCGCGCCCGAGGTCGGCAACAAGGTTCTGCGCAACACCTACATGCTGCTCGCCGCCACTCTCGCCTTCAGCGCCCTGACGGCGGGCGTCTCCATGCTCCTCGCGCTGCCGACCTGGATGTACCTGGTGTCGGTAATCGGCGCGATCCTGATGGGGATGTTCGTCCTGCCGCGGACCGCGAACTCTTCCGCCGGGATCGGCGTCATCTTCGCCATCACGGGCCTGCTGGGACTCGGCCTGGGATCGATCCTGACCGCTTATCTGGCGCTGCCCAGGGGGCCGGAAATCATCGCCACCGCGTTCGGCGGCACGGCGCTGATCTTCCTCGGACTGTCGGGCTATGCCCTGACCGCCAAGCGGGACTTCAGTTTCCTGGGTGGATTCGTGTTCGCCGGGATGATGGTGGTGGTGGTCGCGATCATCGCCAACCTGTTCCTGCAGATGCCCGCCCTCTCGCTCGCGATCTCGGCGGCGATCATCCTGCTGATGAGCGCCTTCATCCTGTTCGACACCAGCCGCATCATCAACGGTGGCGAGACCAACTACATCATGGCCACCTACGGCCTGTACCTGAGCATTTTCAACATCTTCATCAGCTTGCTGCAAATCCTCGGAATTATGGGCGGCGACGACTGAGCCGGAAATCCCCCGGTAGGTTCAAGACCCCGGCCTGGCGCCGGGGTTTTTTATCATCGGACTTTGGGAGCCAAGGGATGAACCTGTTTCTTCAAATCACCCTCGCCGTCGTCCTCGTGATGATGCTCTTCTTCCTCTGGCCCACCTTTAAGCACTGGCAGGAGCACGGACCGAAGGCCAAGCAAGGCGACTGGCCGGCGGTGGTATTGCCGCTGGCCCTGGTCGTTGGTCTGGTCGTGCTGCTGGTGGCCCTGGTTCGTTGAGCGAGTGAAAACAAAAAAGGCCGGGCAAAGGCGCCCGGCCAAAAACCACCAAAGGAGGATGTGCGGCAGACAGAGGAGAAAAGAATCATCTGCCGCACGGGCGTTATTCTAACAAAAATTTTTATGAAAAGCCATCGCCTTTCGTTGTTTTTCGGCAAAAAACAACAATTTGTTTCAAAAACAACCGGTTACCTCCTGCATTTTGCTGCATTGCAAAATCACCCCAGCCCTCCAGGCAACTCCGGCAGTATCGCGTCATCGGACAGAGCCAAAATCGCATCGATCAGCCGATCCGGCTCGGGCACCCCGCCATGCGCCATCAACATTCGCGCCTTGGCGATCAACTCGATCGGCGTCAGCGGCGCTTCAGGATCACCCTTGGCATGGGTGCGCCGGGCTATCAGACGCTCGCCGTCGCGTAAGGTAACCGTCACCGCGCTGCCCCAGGTCCGCGGATAGGCGGAGGCATAAGGTTCGGCCGCGCGCGCCGTCACTCGCGCCCGTAACGCGGCTAGTTCCCGGCGCGCCGGCTCGGCGAATGCGGCGAAGTCCACGCTATCCCGCGCCAGCGCCGCCGCCACGCAGTGCTGCAAGGAAAATTTGCTCTCGTAGTCGCTTTGCGGCAGCGGCCGATCGCACACGTCCAGCGCCGCCGCATAGGTTTCCACTTCGACTTCCTCGACTTCCTCGATGCGCTCCCGCAATTGCATCCGCAGATCTCGCGCCGCGTCGATGGCCGGATGGGTATGCCGACAGGACGGCCAAGGCTTGAGCGAGGTCAATAGCAGTTGCCAGGGGCTGTCTGGATCGCGAGTCACCGCTCCGGAATCGGGGTCGGGACAGGCAGCGGCGAACCAGCCCTTGGCGCCTTCCAGCATCGCCGGTGGT
>DAIRDI010000331.1:0-3809 GCA_036796235.1 Candidatus Competibacteraceae bacterium
CTTGCCGATTACGTCTTGGGAAGAGATGTATCTAGGAGTCTGTCGGACATGGAGACGAGGTTCGGATAGACTAACCGAAACGTACTGAAGCCTGAAGCGAGGAGATCGACGGTGAGCAATCAGTTCCTCGAAATTGACCGCAGCCAACCGATCACCCTGCCGGGGAACCTGGAGGGGTGGCTCGATGGCAACGACTTGGCCCATTTCATCGTGGAGGTGGTGGAAGCCCTGGATACGCACGAGATCGAAGCGGCTTACCGCGGGGGCGGCAGCGCCCCGTATCCGCCGAAGATGCTGCTGGCGCTGTTGTTCTACTGCTATGCCAAGGGGATTTTCTCCAGCCGCAAGATCGAGCGGGCCACCTACGAACTCATTCCGGTCCTGTACCTCACCGGGGGCCTGCATCCGGATCACGACAGCATCAACAGCTTCCGCCGGCGGTTCTTGCCACAGTTCGAGGCGCTGTTCGTGCAGGTCTTGCTGATCGCCCACGAACTGGGGGTGTTGAAGCTGGGGGATGTCAGTCTGGATGGGACGAAAATCGCAGCGAACGCCAGCAAACACCGCGCGATGAGTTGGGCGTATGCGGAGCGGCTGGAGCACCAGTTACAGGCGGAAGTGCAGACGCTGCTGGAGCGGGCGGCGGCGGTCGAGGGTCCCGGCGCGGTGGACATCGACCTGCCGGCGGAACTGCAACGGCGGGAAGACCGGCTGGCGAAGATCGCCGAAGTCAAAGCGGAGATCGAGCGGCGGGCACAAGCCCGGTATGCCCAGGAACAGGCGGCCCATGCCGCGAAGCTGGCCGAACGGGCGGCCAAGGAGCAGGCGCGAGGTCGGAAGCTGGGCGGCAAACCGCCGCAGGCGCCGACGCCGGGTCCCCGACCCGACGACCAGGTCAATTTCACCGATGGCGATTCCCGGATCATGCCGGTGGCCGGTGGGGGCTTCGCACAGGCCTACAATGCCCAGGCGACCGTGACGATGGGGAGCCTGCTGATCGTCGGCGCCCACGTGACCCAACACGCCAATGACAAACAGGAGATCGAACCGGCGCTGGCCGAACTGGCGAAGCTGCCGGAGACGTTGGGCACGGTTGAGCGCATGACCGCCGATAACGGCTATCTGAGCGAGGGTAACGTGAACCGCTTGGTCGACGCGCGCATCGAGCCACTGATCGCGGTCGGTCGCCAAAGCCACCACGAAGCCTTGGCCGAGCGGCTGGCGCCGGTCCCGGAAGCGCCGCCAAACCCCGATGCGATGGGCGCGATGCGGCACCGGCTCAAGACGAAGGAAGGCAAGGCCTTCTACGCCAAACGGAAAACCACGTCGGAACCGGTGTTTGGCATCATCAAGGAAGTGATGGGGTTTCGCCGGTTCTTGCTGCGGGGCCTGGAGGCGGTGAAAGGTGAATGGCGGCTGGTCTGCCTGGCGTTCAACCTGAAGCGTCTCTGCGTGTTGAATCAAGGGGTTATTGCGTCCTGATGGCCCAAAATCGGGGGAAAATCAGGCAAATTCGGTTGATTTGGACCCCTAAAAACCCGCCGCCTCCCTTTATATCGTCAATTTTTAAATCACATGCATGTGATTTAACACATTAGTCCGACAGACTCCTAGCATTCCCCGCGCTTAAAATCCTAATTGAGGATTCCTTCATTGAATAAATCAGCCATTTTCGGACGAGCGGCCAAGCTGGGCGCTTTCATGATCCTGGTCCTGCTCGCCGCCTGCCGGCCCGCCGAGGAACTCGAACCCGAGCCCGTTCGCCCGGTGCGAGTCATGACCATCGAAACCCGGGAAAGTGGCGAAACCGTGACGCTCACCGGGCAGATCGAGGCGCAGGAGGAAGTGCGCCTGGCTTTCCGGGCTGGCGGACGCATGATCGAACGCCCCGTCAACGTCGGCGACCGGGTCAGGGCCGGCCAATTGATCGGCCGTCTGGAATCCGAGACCCCGCGCGACGCCCTGCGCACGGCCCGCGCGGACCTGACCGCCGCCCAGGCGCGCCTGGTCGAGGCCCGCAACCGGTTCGAACGCTTCCAAAATCTTCTGGCTTCGGGCTTTGTCACCCGCGCCATGTTCGATGAGGCGCAGCAGGGGTTCAGAAGCGCCGAGGCGCAGGTGGACGCCGCGCGGGCGCGGGTCAATACCGCCGAAACGCAGTTGGGTTATGCGGAACTCTTCGCCGACAGCCCTGGAACCGTCACCGCGCGGGGCGCCGAGCCGGGAGAAGTGGTGACGGCCGGACAGATGATCGTCCAACTGGCCCGCGAAGGGGGACGCGACGCCGTGTTCGACGTTCCGGCCAGGATCATGCGGGACGCCTCCATCGACACGCAGATCGAGGTCTTCCTGAGCGACGACCCCGAAATCCGCGCCGCCGCGCGGGTCCGCGAAGTCGCGCCACAGGCCGATCCCGTGACGCGCACGTTCCGGGTGCGGGTCGGCTTGATCGATCCGCCCGAGCCGATGCGCTTGGGTTCGACCGTGACCGGCCGCGCCCGCCTCGGCGCCGGTCCCGGCATCGAGATGCCGGCGTCGGCCCTGACCTCGGCCCAGGGTCGGCCCGCGGTGTGGATCCTGGACCCGGAAACCAACACGGTCGATCTGCGCAACATCGAGGTGCTGCGTTTCGACCTCGACCGAGTGGTCGTTCTGAGTGGGCTCCTTGCGGGTGATATTCTGGTCACCGCCGGGGTCCAGACGCTGCGGCCGGGCCAACAGGTTCGCCTGCTCGGAACCCAGCCATGAGCGGGTTCAATCTCTCCGAATGGGCGATCCGCAACCGCTCGGTCACGATCTTCCTCATGATCGTCGTGCTCGCCGCGGGGATCAGTTCCTTCTACAAACTCGGCCGCGCCGAGGATCCGCCGTTCACCTTCCGCACCATGGTCGTGAAGGCGATCTGGCCCGGCGCGACCATGGAGGAAACCCTGCTGCAAGTCACCGAGCGCCTGGAGCGCACGTTGCAAGAGGTCCCAAACCTGAACAACCTGCGCAGCTTCAGCCGCGCTGGCGAGACCACGATCTTCGTCGATCTGTTGGGCAGCACTTCAGCCCGGGAAGTCTCGGATGCCTGGTACGAGGTCCGTAAGAAAGTGGCGGACATGCGCCACACGCTGCCCCAGGGCCTCGTCGGCCCCTTTTTCAACGACGAGTTCGGCGACACCTTCGGCATCATCTACGCCTTCACCGCCGACGGCTTCACCCACCGGGAACTGCGCGACTACGTCGAGGACATCCGCTCCAAGCTGCTGTTCGTGCCGGACGTGTCCCGCATCGACATCCTCGGCGCCCAGAACGAAGTCATCTACATCGACTTCTCGAGCGAGCGGCTCGCCGGGCTGGGCTTCAACCCCAATACCCTGATCGCGGCGCTGCAAGCCCAGAATATCGTCATCCCCGCCGGCGTGCTGCGCACCGACCAGGAGAACATCTCGCTGCGGGTGACCGGCGCGTTCGACACCGAGGCCGACATCGCCGAGGTCACCTTCGCGATTGGTGACCGCATGTTGCGGCTGCGGGATATCGTCGAGGTCCGCCGAGGCTTCGCCGACCCGCCGCAGCCCATGTTCCGGGTGAACGGCGTGCCGGCGATCGGGCTGGCGATCGCCATGCGCGATGGCGGCGACACCCTGGCGCTCGGGCGCAACATCGCGCGGGCCATCAAGACGCTCGCGGCGGACCTGCCGATCGGCATCGAAGCCCGGCTGGTGGCCGATCAACCCGCGACGGTCGACCAGGCGATCAACGAATTCACGACGTCCCTCTGGCAGGCCATCGCCATCGTGCTGGTGGTGAGCTTCGTCGCC
>DAIRDI010000332.1:0-3787 GCA_036796235.1 Candidatus Competibacteraceae bacterium
CGCACCGGGCATTCCTTCGATGGGTTCGGCGTGGTGGCGGACGAGAGCGATCTGGATGATGGCGCAGAGGAAACCGCCGCCCAGGTCGGGTTGAGCGACGTGCTGGATACCGTGGTGGGCGTGCTGTCGCACGGTCGCCAGCGCCAGCTCGAACTGGGCATGGCCCTGGCGTGCCGGCCGCGCCTGTTGCTGCTGGACGAACCGATGGCCGGCGCCGATCCCGAGGAAGCGCAGGCCATGGGCCGCCTGATCCTGGCGCTGCGGCCGGCGCTGACCTGCATCCTGGTGGAGCACGACATGGATGTGGTGTTCCGGTTGGCCGACCGGATTTCGGTGCTGGTCGCGGGCCGGGTGATCGCCACCGGTCCCGCCGAGGCGATTCGCAGCGATCCTCAAGTCATCGCCGCCTATCTGGGCGCCGAACCCACCGCTTCAACGGAGCCGCTCCAGTGAGCGCCCTGCTGGCGATCGAACAGCTTGAAACCGGCTACGGCCGGAGTCAGGCGCTGTTCGGAGTCAATCTGGAGATTTTGCCCGGCCAAGCCGCCGCGCTGCTGGGCCGCAACGGCATGGGCAAGACCACCACGCTGCGCGCGCTGTTCGGCCAGTTGCCGATCTGGGCGGGCGAGATTCGGTTTCTGGGCGAACGCATCGACGGCCGGCCCACCGAACGCATCGCCCAAATGGGACTGGCCCTGGTCCCGGAAGGCCGACAGATTTTTCCCAACCTGAGCGTGACGGAAAACCTGCTGGCCTTCCGCGCCAACCGTTGCGGGACCGCCGAGCCGTGGACCCTGGACCGCATCCACGAGCTGTTTCCCGCCTTGCAGGCGCGGGCGCGCAACCTGGGCCATCAGCTTTCGGGCGGCGAACAGCAGATGCTGGCGGTCGGCCGGGCGCTGATGACCAATCCGCATCTGCTGGTGCTCGACGAAGCCACCGAGGGACTGTCGCCGCTGATCCGCCGGGAGTTGTGGAACGTGCTCGCCCGGCTGAAGGCGGCGGGACAGGCGATTCTGGTGATCGACAAATACCTCGACGAACTGCTGCGGGTGGCCGACCGCCATACCTTCATCGAGAAGGGCCGCGGCGTGTGGACGGGGGATGCGGCGGCCCTGCGCGGCCAGCCCGAGTTGTGGCGTCGGTATTTGGGGATTTAGGCGATCTGCGTATGCGGCGGAAGATCCGGCTGAAAGAATTGCTGAAGCGGAATGGGTTATTGGTATGACCTATAGCCCTGACATCCATCGTCGCCGCTCCATTCGGTTGCAGGAATATGATTATTCCCAGGCTGGGGCGTATTTCGTCACCCTCTGCGCGCAACACCGCGCATGCCTGTTCGGGGAAATTGTCAATGAGGGAATGCGGTTGAATGAGGCGGGGAGAATGGTTGCCGATGAATGGATAAAAACCGCCGAAATCCGTAATGACATTGAATTGGATCAATGGATGGTGATGCCGAACCATTTTGACGGGATTTTGGTGATTGCCGGCGGTCGGGGCACGGCGCATCGTGCCCACCTGGAATTCCGTGAAACAACGACGGAATACGCAAAGGAAGCGTGGATGGTATGAAATCCCCACAGGGATCCATTAAATCAAAGAGTAGGCGGATGCGGATAGAGCAGGCTTATTCTTCGGGAAAGAAACCAGAATGACCACAATGAAAACTGAATGGACCGAACGCCTTCTGCGCGATCTGACCCAGTGTCAAGTCGAATTCCTTGCCGCAAATAACCCCAAGGCTGCTTTCGAGCGACTTCTGGCCAGCTTGCTGAGCCTTACCGACAGTGAATACGGATTCATCGGTGAAGTGCTGTACCGAGACGGGGCGCCGTACCTAAAAACCCATGCAATCACCGACATCTCGTGGAATGCCGAGTCACGGGAGTTCCACGAAAAAAACGCGACTCAGATTCTGGAGTTCTTCAATCTGAACACGTTGTTTGGCGCGGTGATGACAACCGGGGAGATGATCCTCTCGAACGATCCGCCCAATGACCCGCGGGCGGGCGGCCTGCCGCCGGGGCATCCGCCGCTCGAATCCTTCCTGGGAATCCCGCTCGCCATGGGTGGCGAACTCCTCGGGATGGCGGGTATTGCCAACCGGCCCGGCGGCTACGACGAAGAACTCTACCACCAACTTGAGGCCTTCAGAATCACCGTCACAACCCTCGTTTACCAGCTCCGCGCCGATCGGAAGCGGCAGGCCGCCATTGCCGATCTTTCGTCGAACCAGAAGAAGCTGGAGGCGATTTTTGACGCCATCCTGGACGGCCTCATCGTCATTGACTTCCGCGGCTTGATTATCGACATGAACCCTGCTGCTTGCAGGATGTTCAGGCGCGACCGCGCCGAGATGATCGGCAAGAATGTCTCCATGCTGATGCCGGCGCCCCATAGCGAACAGCACGATCAATATCTCAAGAACTACTATCGCTCCGGGGTTCGCAAAATCATCGGGACATCCAGGGTGGTGGAGGGACTTCGGGCCGACGGTTCGACGTTTCCCTGTCTGTTGGGAGTGACCGAGATTCTCGATCAAAATACCCGCTACTTCGTCGGAACAATCAAGGACATCACCGAGCAGCGGCAGCAGGAGGAAAACTTGCGCCTGGCGAAAATGGCGTTGGAAGACGAGCGGCGGCGGCTCGCCAATATCATTGAGGCCACTCACGTCGGAACCTGGGAGTGGAACATACAAACCGGTGAAACACGCTTCAACGAGCGGTGGGCGGAGATCATCGGGTACCCGCTTGCCGATTTGGAGCCGGTTTCCATCGACACTTGGGCCAAGTACACGCATCCGGAAGACCTTCAGGCCAGCAGTGCGGCGTTGGAGAAACACTTCAGGGGCGAGGCCGAGTTCTACGAAATCGAGTGTCGCATGGGGCACCGAGAGGGTCGTTGGGTGTGGGTGCTCGATCGAGGCAAAGTCTTCTCATGGGCCGACGACGGAAAACCGCTGATGATGTTCGGGACCCATCAGGACATCACGCAGCGCAAGGAGTACGAGGCGCGGATCAGGCACATGGCCATGCACGACCCGCTCACGGGATTGCCGACCCTGAGGCTTGCCTACGACAGAATCCAGATGGCCATCGAACGAGCGCAACGAGAGAAGAAATCCGCCGCGGTGTTCTATGTGGATTTGGACGGTTTCAAGGCTGTGAACGACGCAGGCGGGCATCGAGCGGGCGACCAGCTTTTGCAAACCATCGCGACTCGCCTTCGGCAGGCCGTGCGCGGGATTGATACCGTGGCGCGAATTGGGGGTGACGAATTCCTCGTGATTCTCACCAGTATCGACAACCGCGAAAACGCGCGGAAGGTCGCCCACAAGCTGCTGGAACAGGTCCGTGACCCGATCGATATTGAAGGCAATGCCTTTCGCGTGGGCTTCAGTATCGGCATCGCCATGATTCCCGACGACGGCCTCGACCCAAAAGGCTTGATCGAGGCCGCGGATGTCGCGATGTACCGGGTGAAAAACTCTGGCAAGAACGGCGTCGAATTTTACAGCGAACGCCGCAATCGGCCGGATTAAAAGACCTAATATGAATCAAACGGTTAGATTCACCTCCACCGCCTCGCTTGAGGAACTCCAAAAAAATCCTCGAAGAACCCTAAAGTTCTGGCGGAAGCGGCCGATAGGATAAAGCAAGCAAGCGGAATTCGTTGCGGCTAACGGTTAACGCCTGGCGCCAAGGCGTAGGATGGCGCGCTCTCCTCTGGTGGTTTGGGGTTGCATTTCCCCATCAAGCTCGCCGCTGGGCAACCAGCGGCG
>DAIRDI010000333.1:0-3757 GCA_036796235.1 Candidatus Competibacteraceae bacterium
CGGGTGCTGCGCGCCGGCGGACCGGCCATCCTGTTCGAACAACCCAAGGGCCACGCCATTCCGGTGCTGGGCAATCTGTTTGGGACCCCGCGCCGGGTGGCGCTGGGGATGGGCGCGGACGACGTGGCGGCGCTGCGCGAGGTCGGCAAGCTGCTGGCGTTTTTGAAGGAGCCCGATCCGCCCAAGGGGATGCGCGACGCCTGGGAGAAATTGCCGATCTTCAAGAAGGTGTTGGACATGGCGCCGAAGAAGGTCAGCCGACCGCCGTGCCAGGAACGGGTGATCGAGGGGACGGCCGTGGATATCTCCCGCCTGCCGGTGCAAACCTGCTGGCCGGAGGACGCCGGACCGCTGATCACCTGGGGGCTGGTGGTGACGCGGGGACCGAACAAGCCGCGCCAGAATCTGGGCATCTACCGCCAGCAGGTGATCGGTCCCAATAAAGTCATCATGCGCTGGCTGGCGCAGCGCGGCGGGGCGCTGGATTACCGCGAGTGGCAACAGGCCCGGCCCGGTGAGCCCTTCCCCATCGCGGTGGCGCTGGGGGCCGATCCGGCGACCATTCTCAGCGCGGTGACCCCGGTGCCGGATACCCTGTCGGAATACGCCTTCGCCGGTTTGCTGCGCGGCTCCCGCACCGAGTTGGCCCAGTGTCTGGGCAGTGAGTTGCAGGTGCCGGCCAGCGCCGAATTCGTGCTGGAGGGCCATCTCGCCCCCGGCGAGACCGCGCTGGAGGGACCGTTCGGCGACCATACCGGCTATTACAACGAGGTGGACCGCTTTCCGGTGTTCACCATCGAGCGCATCACCCACCGGGAAAATCCCATCTATCACAGCACCTACACCGGCCGCCCGCCCGACGAACCGGCGATTCTGGGGGTGGCGTTGAACGAGGTGTTCGTGCCGATCCTGCAGAAGCAGTTTCCCGAGATCGTTGATTTCTACCTGCCGCCGGAGGGCTGTTCCTACCGACTGGCGGTGGTGGCGATGCGCAAGCAGTATCCCGGCCACGCCAAGCGGGTCATGCTGGGGGTGTGGTCGTTCCTGCGCCAGTTCATGTACACCAAGTTCGTGATCGTGGTGGACGAGGATGTGAACACCCGCGACTGGAAGGACGTGATCTGGGCCATGACCACCCGCATGGACCCGGCGCGGGACTCGGTGCTGATCGAGAATACGCCGATCGATTATCTGGACTTCGCCTCGCCGGTATCCGGGCTGGGCTCCAAGATCGGCTTCGACGCCACCAACAAATGGCCGGGCGAGACCAGCCGGGAATGGGGTCGGCCCATCGCCATGAGCGCGGATGTGAAACAGCGGGTGGATGCGTTGTGGGGGGAGTTGGGGCTGTAAGAGTGGTCTCTACATCCCCCACACCCGAATTCGGTGCGATCCGTGCGACTCCTCGCGCTGGAAAATTTTCCGCTCCCACGGCGCGCCAGGCGTGCGGTCGAAAATCAGCAGATGACCTTCGCGGGCGCCGGTGCGATCCAGGTAATCGGCGGTTTGCGCCAGCCCTTCCCGCAGCGTGGCGTCGAGCGATTTGTGGAGCAGTTTTAACTCGATGACCACCCGTTGCACCGGGCCGAGAAAACCTTGGGCTTGGTCGAGAGGCCATTGCACCAATAAATCCGTCCGCCTCAGCCCCAGACCATATTCCCGGTCGATGCGCCCGCCGCCGTTCACGATCCGTTGCAAAAACGCCTGGAGCAACAACTGCGGTCCGGCTTCCTTGTAATCGAACCGCTCCAGCCAACTGTCGGCGTGTTCGCGGAAAAACTGCTGGAAAGCAGCGAGCAACTTGAGAAGGTCCAAGCTACCGTCGGGACGGAGATACCAAGCAGGGTCCTCCGTGATCGTGACTTGGGTGGACCAGGTCAGTTCGCGGGGAATGACTTCTTGATAAAGGGCATTGGCAATGGCGATTTGCGGCTGCAAGGTCACCAAGCCCAAGTCCTGAACGTAAAGCAGATCGTCGTTCGGAATGGTATCGTCCGGCATATCGCCATTGAGTAGACGACTCATCACGCGATGAACCCGCGGCTCCCGCAACTTGTCCGCTAACTGGTCGAGATGCGTCTCGCGGCGCAGGATCAGATTCTCCTTGGCCTGCTCGATCCTCTCGACCGTGATCGGTTGGGTTCGATCCCGGCCCGTTTTCACCTTGAAGCAGGTTTCGTAGGCCAGGGCGTTGACCAGCCAGGGCTGGCCGCGCGTCAAGTCCCAGACCCGGTTCAGGACGCCGTCGGCGAACGCCTGGCCGGTTTCCGCCGTGTGTTGTTGGTAGAGCGTCTCCACCTCGGTCTGGCTGAAGTTGCCCAGCCGCAGCGATTCGGCTTTGATGTTGAACGCGGAACCGCCGGTGATGACTTCCTGCTCGGCGGTGTGGATGCGGTAGTCACGCACGTCGCGCACCCCGCACAGGATGATGGTCTGCGGAAACGCGTGCGGCCGTTGGGTGTAGCCGGCGCGGATTTGCCGCAACAGCGAGATCAGGGCGTCGCCCACCAGGGCGTCCACCTCGTCCAGCAGCAGCACCAGGGGTCGGTCGCTGGCCATCGCCCAGCGGGTGAGGGTCGCGGTCAACATGCCCCCGCCGCTCTGTTCGCGCACGGCTTCCAGCGCCCAATCCTTGACCCGCCGGTCGTCCAGGTACACTTCGGCGGCGGTCGCCAGTTGCATCACCACCGTGCGCAGGGCGGCGTCCACGTGGCCGCGATACGCCTGCGCGCCCTCGATGTTCGCGTACAGGCAGCGATAGCGTTCCCCGCGATTGAGCAACTCCATCAGCGCCAGCAGCACCGAGGTTTTGCCGGTCTGGCGGGGTGCGTGCAGGACGAAGTATTTCTGCTGCTCGATCAGTTCCAGGACGTCGTCCAGCTCGATGCGGGACAGGGGCGGCAGGGTGTAATGCCGGGCCGCATCAACCGGCCCGGCGGTGTTGAAAAAGCGCATGGCGCGGCTCCAGGGTGGCGCTACAATTCAAGCATACCAAATCTTCACTGAACCCAAGTGGATATAGCGTTCCCAAGCGATTTGTGGACTTGTAGGTTGGGTTAGGCCGTAGGCCGTAACCCAACATTTTGATCGTGTTGGGTTACGCGCTGCGCGCTAACCCAACCTACGTGATTTACTTTAACAGTCGGATATTGTATTAGGGATGGATAAGAATATGACTGAAAAAAAGAAAGACTTCTTCATCAGCTATAATGGAAACGATAAAAACTGGGCGGAATGGATCGCCTGGCAGTTGGAGGACACGGGTTACTCGGTGGTTATCCAAGCCTGGGATTTTCGGCCCGGTGGTAACTTCGTTCTGGAGATGCAAAAAGCTGCTCAGGCAGAGCGTACTTTAGTGGTGCTGTCGCCGAACTATCTGGCAGCGCAATTTACGCAGCCCGAATGGGCGGCGGCTTTTACTCGAGACCCAACTGGCGAAAAAGGACTTCTGTTGCCTGTGCGAGTAGTGGAGTGTGATCTGCAAGGATTATTGCCAGCGATCATTTATATTGACTTGGTTGATTTGGAGGAAGAAACTACTAAAGAAACATTGCTTGCTGGAGCAAAAAGAGGACGGGCTAAACCTTCGGTTCCTCCGGGCTTTCCAGCGGGTCGAGGTCATGCGGAGCGTCAACCGCCACGTTTTCCGAGCCCTCCACCGCTGTTCAATAAGATCAAAGACCAGATTCAGTCATTGTTGAATCGTAATCGTTCAGACCCCTACTGGGGTAAGGGGGCGAGAGGCCGTCCGGCGCGG
>DAIRDI010000334.1:0-2665 GCA_036796235.1 Candidatus Competibacteraceae bacterium
ATAAACGGCTTGCACCCTGGCGATGAAATCCGCGATCAGTGGCATGGATCAATCCTTCCTCACTTCATCCTCTCATTCGTCGCCCATGTCCCGATCCACCCGAAGGGTTGGCGCGGAACGGACCGGGTGAACGGATATAATCATCACTCCCTATCAAAAGCCGGTAGTGTCCTCGACGTGGATATAGCGCTCCGATCCGACCTGTGGCATCGCCGCTTCGAACCACTCCGGTGCTGTGCGCCACCTCTCCTGATCCAGGGAGGGGAAAACGCCGCATTATCCGCGAGGTGATCATTATGCGCTTTCCCTACGGCCTGGCCGACTTCCGCAAGATTCGGGAGGAAGGCTATTTCTACGTGGATCGCACCGACCGCATTCCGTCGATCGAAGCAGCGGGCAGCCAACTGCTGTTCCTGCGCCCGCGCCGGTTTGGCAAAAGTCTGTGGCTGTCCACCTTGGAGAATTATTACGACCTGGCGCGGGCCGACGACTTCGACCGGCTGTTCGGCGCGTTGAAGATCGGTCAGAACCCGACCTCGCTGCACAATACCTACTTCATCCTCAAGCTCAACTTTTCGGTGGTGGATCCCAGCGGCGATCATCCAGCCATCCGGCGGTCCCTGTTCGATCATGTCAACACGCGGATCGAGCATTTCCTCGCCCGGTACGCCCCCTGGTTGAAGCAGCCGGTGCATCTCCACCCGGACAACGCCATCGCCAGCCTGCAATCGCTGGTAGGGGCGATTTCCCAAACCCCGCACAAGCTGTACGTCCTGATCGACGAATACGACAACTTCGCCAACGAAGTGATGGTCAGTCGATTGCGCGGCACGGATCGTTACCAGGAACTGGTCGAGGGCGAAGGCACGCTCAAGACCTTTTTCAAGGCGGTGAAGGATGGCGCGGAAGGGCGGGGCATCGACCGGGTGTTTCTGACTGGCGTGACACCGGTGGTGCTGAGCGACATCACCAGCGGCTACAACGTCGCCAAGGATCTGACCCACCTCGACGACTATCACAACCTGTGCGGCTTCACCGTTGAGGAGTTGACCGAAGCGCTGGCGGGGGTGCTGGCGGCGCGGGGACTACCGGCGGACCAGGGACCGGGGATCATGGAGCTGGTGCGACGCTTCTACAACGGCTACCGGTTTGGCGAAAGTGACAATCCGCAGCTCTACAACCCGACTCTGGCGCTGTATTTTTTGGATTATTTCAGCCGCTACGGCCGCTACCCGCGCCAGATGCTGGACGACAACCTGGCGATGGACCGGAATCGGATTCAGTACGTCGCCCGGTTGCCGCACGGCGAGACGCTGGTCAACGCGGCATTGAACGACGCCGAACCGCTGGCGGTCGCCCAACTCTCCAACCGCTTCGGGGTGCAAGACATGCTGACCGTCCCGAAAGACCCGGATTTCCTGGCCTCGCTGCTCTACTACTTCGGCGTCCTGACCCTGGGCGGGCGGGATGCCTTGGGCAAGCTGCAACTCACCATCCCCAACCAAGTCATTCGTAAACTGTATGTGGAGCGGTTGCAGGAACGGGTGTTGCCAGACTATGACGACCAGGTCCAGCGGCGGCAGGTGGTGGAACGGTTCTACCGCACCGGCGACCTGGAACCCCTGTGTGGCTTCCTCGAACAGCGCTACTTCACCGTGTTCGACAACCGCGACCTGCGCTGGAGCAGCGAACTGGTGGTCAAGACCGCCTTCCTGGCGACCCTGTTCAACGACGCCTTCTACGTCATGGACTCGGAGCCAGCCTTGGGTCGGGGCTACGCCGACCTGCTGCTGCGGGTGCGACCGGACATGCGCCAGTACGCCCTGCTCGATCACCTGCTGGAATTCAAGACCGTCAGCCTCAAGGACGTCAAGTTGACGAGCACCGAACTGGCGGCGAAGCGCCGTGAAGAATTACGCACGTTGCCGGCGGTGGTCGAGAAACTCCAGGAAGCGGCAACCCAACTGACGACCTACCGGGCGGTGCTGGAGCGCACCGACGGCGCCGCGCTCGACCTGCGCACCCATGCCGTGGTCTGCATCGGCCTGGAGCGTTTGGTGTGGTAACTGCTGCGCGAATCGATTGTGCCACCTACCCGCGGTTGCAAAACCAAGCCCCACTGGCATACGCCCCGCGGACCCTCGACAGGGTCCTCGACGTGGATATGAGGACTCACCACCCTTTGGTTATTGAGTTTGGTTATTGAGAGTTTGCTGGTTTGGATGTCGACTTCTGGAGCACGACCCGTCGGCGCAAGGGTCGCCATACCCCGCCGGCGCTGAAACAGCTCCAGCCCCAGATCAGCCACTGGAGCAGCGCCAGCGCCAGCCACAGCGCCCAGGCCAGCATCAGTCCCCGATAGATCAGCAGCGGCGCGGAAATCACCCAGGCGGTGGGCAAGGGTCCCTCCAGCCGGTCCTGATACCAGTGCAACTGCCAGGCGCTGGACCCCTGGCCGGCGACCTGCATGTCCGGCGTTCCGAGCAAGCCCTGTTCGACCGCGCCGAGCAGCGCCGCCAGCGCCGCCAGCGTCAATCCAACCAGCGCGATCTGCAGCAGATCGAACTGGAAGGCGCTGATCCCCGTTTCAGCCCGCATTTTCCGGCGCGCCAACAGCACCAGCCAACCCGCGACCAGCAGAACGGCGATGACGTGGCTCTGGCTC
>DAIRDI010000334.1:2675-3755 GCA_036796235.1 Candidatus Competibacteraceae bacterium
AATTTTTTCACAAGCTCTGAGGCATCCGCAGCGGCGTCCCGCCGAAGCGCGCCAGCCCGACGGCTCCGGCCAGAATCACCGCCAGCACGCTCCAGAACAAGACGGCCGGTCCCAGCGTCGGACCGTGCGCCCACAACAGCCAGCGGTCGCGCGGCAGGTTCAGGCTCACCGTGGCGTTGACGCTGGGGCCGCCCAAGTCCACCGGCGGCGTTGCGTAGCGCAGGCCGAAACGCTCCTCGGTACGCCAGGTCAGCATCACCGATTGGACGCCGGGAACCAGCGGCAGCACGACGCGCTGATCCTGTTGCTGGAGCGGTTGGACGCGGTGGTTGATCCGCACCCCGGTCAGCACCGCGCCCGGCGGTAACGTCACCGGATGATCGCCGCCGCGACTGGCGCGGATGTTCATCTCCAGGGTCGCCTCACTAAGCCGTGGCCCCGGATTGAGCTGCAAACGACTGCGGTCGATGGTGACCGTGCCGCCCGGCGCGCCTTCGGGGCGCGTGATGTTCAACGTCACCGACTCGCCCGGCCAAGGTCGCCATTCGGGAATCCACTCGCCTTGCGCATCCACTCGCTGCACCAGTGGAATGCCGGCGCTTTGCACGTGCCATAACGGGCCGGCGCGCAGCCGCCAGACCTCCACCAGACTCTCGTGGTCCGTCGCCTGGAGATCGAGGATCTCGGTGCGGCTTAACGTCGCCGTCCAGGTGGTTTCGGCGCGCTCCGGCGGCAGGTTGAGCAGCACCCGGCCATCGCGGACCCTAATCTCCGGCGTCGTCACCCGTTCGCCGGGCAGCAGCGGAATCTCCACCACCGCCGCCGAATCCGCCTGACTGAGCCGCCGCACCCGGGTCTCCACCGACCAGTCCACGTCCAGCACCAGGTTCCGCTCGACCTGCACCAGGGGCGGCATCACTCCGGCCGGCAACGGCGATCCTTCGGCGGTCGCGGCCTCGGCGGCGCTGGGGCGTTGCCGGGTGAACTGCAATTGCCGGTCGGCGCGACCCTCGACATAGCCTTCCGCCTGCCAGCCCTCGGCGGTGATGTCCACCCGTCCGGGGGTCATGGGCAACGGCC
>DAIRDI010000335.1:0-3746 GCA_036796235.1 Candidatus Competibacteraceae bacterium
GCGCAACGCGCGCACCGCCGCGAAATCGCAACTCTCCTCCGCGAGGAAGCGCAACATCTTTTCGTCCGCGGCGGTTAGATGATCTCTTCGTGAGCCAGTGCTTCGGCGGCATAAGCCATCGCCGCCCGGATGTCCTGGCTTTTCAAGTGCGGATAGGCATCGAGCAAATCCTGTTCCGATGCTCCCTCGCCCAGTTTGCGCAGAATCAACTCCACCGGAATGCGCGTACCCCGGATGACCGGTTTGCCCAGCATGATTTTGGAATTGACATCGATATGGTCCGAAAGCGCCATGCGCCTCTCCTTGGTCGGGTCGAGAAAATTTATTGTAGCAAGGTAAGTCGGCCAAAAGCGCCGCGTTGCCCGACGGGTTCAGGGGCTTGGGGGGGCTTGGGGGGGCATGCCGGGCATGTCCGGCGTCCGACCTACCGGGATACACGTTCTAAACCCGAGGCTGAATCTCCCGAGCAATACGCGGCAGAATCTCCTGCCTGGCCAGGCGCAGTTCGTAGTCCTTTTGCAAACCGAGCCGAAACTCCGCCGAACCGGCAAAGTAGCGGGCCAGGCGCAGGGCTGGATCAGCCGTGATGCCCCAGCGCGCGCCGCGCACCCCACCGCCGCGCCCGGCGAGGGGGACTCTATTCACCGACCCCGCTCGCCCGCCCCCAAAGCGCGCGGCCCCAATCACTGTCCGCCGCGCACGAGACGAACGTGGTAGCCGTAGCTTCGATGGGCGGGGCCGTTGAACCCTGAGCCGAAGTACACTAACCACGCGCCGTGGGAATCGTAAGGCGAAGCCGACCAAAATAACGCACCCGGCGTATTCGGAAACAACACGTGATTGATCGCTGGATAGGCCCTACAGTCTTCGACCAGGCTGGACAGTTCCTTGACGTTCGGCAACCGCCAGTCGGCATAGCCCGCAAAGGTGGCCGCTTGGGCCTGCGTCAAGGCCTGAGACCAGTTAAAATCGCTGGCCGTCCCGGAACAAGTCCCTGGGCTCCAGGACTGCCCCTCGTTGCATTGCTTCCACATCAGGCCGGTCCCGGTATCGGTCACCGTACCGTTACCGTGGTCCTGATAGACCGCGTTGGGGTTGCTCGGCGGGAGGTTGTTCTGGCATTGCACCGCCTGGCTGATGCCGGGGGCACCGCCCCACCCGATCACCGCCAGCGCCCCGATCCACACCCCGCGTTTCACTCTGTTCATGATCCCCTCTCTCCAATTCACACGATGGACCTTCCCGGACTCGACCTGCCGTTCCGTCGCCTTGGTGGCACGGGCGAACGGTGAGGTCGGCTCACGCCGAAGTTCCCCCTGGACTGGGCGAAACCCCAGACCACGGACCGGACCCGTTGCCACCCCCTGCGCTGTTTGCCCGGAACCACGGCTTGCGCGGCCCGCCGCTGGAACGGGGCGAATGAGGCAAAGGCCACCAGTTCTTGACCTAACTGTACGCTCATCTTCAGATCCTCGACCGGCCAGACGAGTGGTTCCAGGATCGATACCCGCTGGCGCGCATCGCGCGGCGCCGCCCGCGCCACCGACCGGCACACCTGCATGGCCTGCTGCCGCCGCTCGGTGCCCAGGGTGTACTTATGTCAGCGCGGGAACTGCCGCACCGCGCCCTCCACCTCCACCAGGAAGCACTGGGCATCCCGTCATAAGGGCGTTGGTCGGTAACGGAGACCCCGAGGCCTATTATTCATCGGCGTTCGCCAGCCAAAAGACCAAAATCACGGTCCGCCGCGCACGAGACGAACGCGGTTGCCGTCGCTCCGAAGGTGGTCGTGGGCGACACCATAGTTGAACCTCACGAGCCACGCGTAAAGCGAAGTCAAGTAAGGCTGCGGACTCGGAATGAAGCTAGGCGAAGCTGACCAGAAATGCGAACTCAGCGTATTCGGGAAATACCCGGTATCAATCGCCGGATTGGATCGACCGTAATCGACAATCCCCTGCAACTCCCGCCATGTCGGCATGCGCCAGTCGCTGGCCCCGCACAGGCCCTGGGCATTCACCGCCTGCACGAAGCCGGTGGTGTCGCAGGCGCTGCCGGTGCAAGTCCCGCCGTTCGCCACGCCGGGATTGCCGTCCGGGCTGTTCGGGTCGTACCAGGTGTAAGTGTTGTTCATGCTGCGCAGACCGCTGGTGGTCTTCACCTCCCAGATCAGCCCGGTGTGGTTGTCGCGGACGCAGGACCAGTTTGACGCACTCGCCGGCAGGGCGTTGCCGTTGGCATCGAGCTTGGTGATGTCGAAACCGGCGTTGCCGCCGCCCACTTTCTGCAAGGTGCCGGCGCGGGCGCGGGCGTCGCGTCCGTGCTCCCCGTCCTGGCCGGGGTGGCTGGCAACCGGGCAGGAGAGGAAGTTGGTGGTGTCGTTCGCGCACCAGTCGATGCCGGTGTCGTTGAGTTTTCCGGGCTGGCTAAGGAAAATGTCCTGGTTACCGACAAGGACCGCCAGTCGACCGGGGATGTTGATCCACCGGCTCAGGTTGGTGGAGTAATAGATGCTTCCGGCGCTGTTGAGGCCCGCCAAATCAGCCCGACCATCCCCGTTGAAGTCGCCGGCCACCACCTGTGTGAGGGCGCCGGGGATGCGGGTCCAATTCATCAGGTTGGTGGTGTAGTAGATGGCTCCAGCGCTGTTGACCCCGGCCAGGTCATCCCGACCGTCGCCGTTGAAGTCGCCGGCCACCAGGCGGGTCAGGGCGCCGGGGATGCGGGTCCAATTCATCAGGTTGGTGGTGTAGTAGATGGCCCCGGCGTTGTTGACCCCGGCCAAGTCATCCAGACCGTCCCCGTTGAAGTCGCCGGCCACCAGGCGGGTCAGGGTGCCGGGGATGTGGGTCCAGGCGCTCAGATTGGTGGTGTAGTAAATGGCCCCAGCGCCGTTGACCCCGGCTAATTCGGCCCGACCGTACCCGTTAAAGTCGCCGGCCACCACTTGCGTGAGGGTGCCGGGAATGCGGGTCCAACTGCCCAAGTTAGTGGTGTAGTAGATGGCCCCGGCGTTGTTGACCCCGGCCAAGTCATCCCGACCGTCCCCGTTGAAGTCGGGTTTGGTGGCTTGGCCACCAATCGCAACATTTAAGAAAAGCAGAAGCACCACAAACAACCATACTTTGGTTCTGTACGCCATCATGAGTCCTCCTGAATGTACGGCTGTCTGTGTTTGAGATCCATGGCGTTCCGCCCCGATCTCGCGCCTGATCTGGGTGACCAGTTTCGGGTTTATAACTTATTGTTTAGAAGAAATATGCTGCATTGCAACCAAGCAATTTAGTCGGGAATCGAATTTTTTCTCTGCGCAACGAACTGAAAAACGGCATATCGTCTAAGTTTTCATGAAACTGCGGGGCAACGGGGAAAGTAACAAAATAATACTTTTTATTTTTCAATAAATAGCAAGAACTGATGGGCAACTGACCTGCGCTTAACGCGCGATTACTGGTGTCTTCACATATCGTGCCAAGAATGAAATGTCACATAAGCCTACGATTTACGTCGAAATGCCAAAAAATCGGCTCATTTTTACACCATAGCGTCACAAGGCTGACAATTTTTAGGTTGATGGTGACGTAAAATAGGTCTACATTTTCAATTTAAACCGTTTAATTTAGATACACCAGCGACCGCGCCCATCCAACCAAACGCACCACCATCCCTCATCACCAGATCTTCATCGGGTAACAACCCGGCAATCAAGATCGGCAAGGTGGCCTGAGCTTGTTCGATAGAGACGG
>DAIRDI010000336.1:0-3734 GCA_036796235.1 Candidatus Competibacteraceae bacterium
CCCATGAGCAAACCGAACTGCAGGGTGTCGGCGCCGATGTGGCGGGCTTCGGCTTTAACAACCAAGCCAGTCTGACCGTTCTCTTCGACCAACGAGTAAGTCACTTCCTGAAATTCGCCCATGCCATGGATCTTGTTCAGGGTGTAGCTGAGTTGTCGGGGGTCGAGTCGATCGCCCGGGCGAACGTCCAATTGTTGGTGGATGACCTGGTCGGACAAGCGCGTGTTGTTCTGGATGTGGATAAAGTCGATGATCGGTAGGTCGCCGGCCGCCGGCAGCGTCGGTCGCGCGGCCAGATGGGCCTGGTAGGCGGCCGGCGACAGCGAGAAACGGACCAGTTTCTCGCGCTGGGTCGTGGCGGCGGCGTAGCCGATGGTGACGGCTTCCGGCGAGCGGTTGAAGGCGATGCTGGAAAGATCCCCGAGATCGGGGACGAGCAGAATATCCGCGGGGCGCAAGGTTTGGATTTGTTCCTCGACGTTGCGCACGGTCAGGATGGAGGTGAGCTGGTTGGTGACGGACAGCACCGAAGTCAGTTCGCTGGCGGGGGCCAGCGGCGCGCCAACGTCCACGGCGATGATGACCTCGGGCCGGCAAAGATCCCGAACCACATCAATCGGTAAATTGTTGGCCACGCCGCCGTCCACCAGCAGCCGACCGTCCAATTCGACGGGCGCCAGGGCGCTGGGGATGGACATGCTGGCGCGCATCGCCTGGGCTAGACTGCCCGATCCCAACACGACCGCCCGACCGGTCTCCAGATCGGTCGCCACCGCCCGATAGGGCACCGTGAGTTGGTCGAAGTCGCTGACGCCGGCGGCCGGCAGCGCCAACTCTTCCAGGAGCAGCGACAGATTCTGCCCTTGGAGCAAACCCTTGGGCAGGACTACTTGTCCGCCTCGGAAACCAACTTCGGCGGTGGCGGATTGCAGGATGCGCTGTTCCTCCTTGAATCGGATGGGGCGGTCGGCGCGCGGCGGACCGTCTCGGAAAACTTCTGGCCAGTTGATTTGACGCAGCGTTTGTTCCATGTCCTCGGCGGTCATTCCGGCGGCGTACAACCCGCCGACGATCGAACCCATGCTGGTGCCGGCGATGCAGGTGACGGGAACGCGCAGCTCTTCCAACAGACGCAGGACGCCGACGTGGGCCATCCCGCGCGCGCCGCCGCCGCCCAGCACCAAGCCGACGCGGGGATGTTCCGGCGCGGCTTGCGCGAGGGTTGCGGCGCCGGGCAGGCCGAGGATCGCCAATAGTATGAAGACGAACAGCGGATGGCGCGGGAACATTCTGACTTGGCGGTTGTTCATGAGAATGACGGGTCCAAGTGGGCGAACTGAAGAGAGTTTGGCATTCAGCGGTAATTCAGGAAGTTTATGTCAGAGTGATGTTGCAAACTACGATGCAAGGCATGGAAGGCGTGGGGCGATCACGGGTTGCCAGTCCCCACGGTGGGGTTGGAGTGCGCGTCGCGGTGATCGGTGAAGAGGTAGCGCCATGAACGATAAAGTATCTGAATCCAGTTCTGTCGAACAACCCGTCGTTGAGGATCTCGCAGCGCGGGGCCGGCGGGAGTTTCTGGTCAGTCTGGGTAAATGGTCGAAGGCCGTGATCGGCGGGGTGTTGCTGGGCGGGGTGCTGGCCCCCGAGCAGGCGGTCGAAGCGCGAGGTTGGGACAGCGGGGGCGGCAGCGGCGGCATCTGGTACAATTCCGGCGGTGGTTGGGGTGGGTGGATCAACGGACCCTGGGGTTGGTATGACCGGCCACGCTGGTACAACGGGCCGCATTATAACGGACCGCATTGGGATGACCGACCCTACTGGCGGGACCGGCCGCGTTGGTATGACGGGCCGCGCTGGCGCGGTCAGCCTTGGTCCAATCGCCCGAACTGGCATAATCGCCCGCGCTGGGATGACTGGCATAATCGAAGACGCTAAACCATGAACGACTTTGTTTGCGATGTTCCCGTGGAGCAGATTCCGCGATACCCGAATCAACGGTTAATCGTCCGAACCCGAGATCCGGCGCGGTTGCCGGCGGCGCTGGCGGCCGAGGATCCCGAGCGCATCGTCGGCGCGCGCTTGCTGTCCCTGGACGCGGATTCCGAACCTTTGCACGCTTGGGGGGCCGGACTGCCGCTGGAACTGGTCGTCAGCGACCCCGCTACCGAATTCCCGCTGCTGTATCGCCATACTCACCTGCTCGAAAACCATCCGGTCCGGGTCGCGATTGCGGTTCGACCCGGATTCGCCAAGGCGGTCCGCCTGGCGGTCGCCCTGGATTTCGCGGTACGACTGGAGGTAGGGCAACCTGATTCGGTACTGATCGAGGAATTGGTGGAGGTGCTGAGGTTCTATTTGCGCCAGCCGACGGTCGCCCAACCCATCGAGTTTTTTCACGGTGCGCTGCTGGGTTTCTTCCACGAAGAACCCGCGCCGCTGTGGGTGGTGTTGGATGAAAATCCCCAAGAGCAGCGCCTCGTCAACGACGTCAACGACGACGGGACCGAAGATTTGCCGGGGCGGTTGGCGGGAACCGGCATCACGTTGGCCGCCGATGCCGGTCTGGATGAATGGATGGAACAAGCGCTGGCGGCGGATGACGAGTGCCAGCGCTGTGAGTTTCTTCAGAGTTGCGGCGGTTATTTTAAATGGCCACGCCGCGATTACGACTGTGCTGGGGTAAAACGGCTGTTCGGCGAACTGCGGGACGCCGCCGCCGAGTTGCGCCAAGATTTGTCCCAAGTCTGAGCAACAGCGGACTTATTTTCCACTTCCTCTCCCAAGCTTGGGTGAGGAAGTGGACGGACCCGCCGATGGCTATCGGTAACCGTCTCGAAAAAGGATTTAGCCTCTTACCAATGTTGTTGCTCTTGTCTCCGGCAGATGTTTTCTCCTTGGTTTTTTCAAGTGGAGTGGTCATTGGGTAGGAGACGGGTCGTTCTTGGACGATGCCGGGCGGCGGGTGTACCACCATTCCCAGACGAAGTAGAGGACGATCACGCCGAGACCGATCCAGATCAGCAATGGCGCGGCATTCGATAGCGCGACATTGATCACGGCGGTCACGATCAGAAAAATGGCGACCACGCACAAGCGCCAGTCCAGGTAAACACCCGCCAGAAACATACTCAGAGTGATGATCAGCATGAGGACGAAACTGGCTTGCCGGTCGTCGAGGGCATTGATATAAGCGCCTCGTTCGGAAGCATAGAAGATCAGGAGAATCAGGAACAGCACCGCGCCCCAGTGCAGAATCTGGCGCAGGATCATCAGTGCCCGGGCTTTCAAGGTTGGCTCGACATGGAACCATTCGGTGACCATGCAGATCATGCCAAGCAAAGGAATAATCCATTGCCAGTACCAACGGCTGCCGTTTAGGTCGAACGTCGTGTAGATGGACCCAGCCCAAACCAGCACGATCATCAAGTAGAAACTGATGTCCTCGGGGCGGAACAGCCGCCTGAGCAGGCTGGATCGAGTGGGTTCTGGTTGTGGCTCTGAGGTCGGTTCGAGTTCGAGCATGACGGGGGTTCCTCGGCGGGAAGAAATGGAGGTTTGAAATGGCCTGCGTTCGGATAGCGCCAAATGTTAGCGCATACCCGGTCGTCAGGCCGTGCGTTGCTCCTGGAACATCGCCAGCAAAATGTCCAGGCGTTGCTGGGGTTCGGTCATTTCCAGCAGCGCGTGGCGGATGCGCGGGGGCAGGGGCAACAGCTCGGTCAGGCGGTTGC
>DAIRDI010000337.1:0-3729 GCA_036796235.1 Candidatus Competibacteraceae bacterium
AGCTTCTCGCCGACCTGCTCGACCGGATGTTCGCGGCTGAGGCGGCGGTTGGCCTTGAGCACCGGCGCGCCGGCCTGATTTTCCAGGATGAATTCGCGGGCGAACTGGCCGGTCTGGATTTCCTTGAGGATTTTGCGCATCTCGACCTTGGTCTGCTCGGTGACGATGCGCGGCCCGCGGGTCAGGTCGCCGTATTCGGCGGTGTTGGAAATCGAATAACGCATGTTGGCAATGCCGCCCTCGTAGATCAGGTCCACGATCAGCTTCACCTCATGCAGGCACTCGAAATAGGCCATTTCCGGCGCGTAGCCGGCTTCCACCAGCGTCTCGAATCCCGCCTGAATCAGTGCGGTCAGCCCGCCGCACAGCACCACCTGCTCGCCGAACAGATCCGTCTCGCACTCCTCGCGAAAGCTGGTTTCGATGACGCCGGCGCGCCCGCCGCCGTTGGCCGAGGCGTAGGACAGGGCCAGTTCCTTGGCTTGGCCGGAGGCGTCCTGGGCCACGGCGATCAGGCTGGGCACGCCGCCGCCCTGGGTGTAGGTGGAACGGACCAGGTGGCCCGGCCCCTTGGGCGCGATCATGATCACGTCGAGATCGGCGCGCGGCACGATCCCGCCGAAGTGGATGTTGAAGCCGTGGGCGAACGCCAGCGCCGCGCCCTGCTTCAACCGGGGTTCGATGTCCCGGTAAATTTGGCTCTGATGCTCGTCGGGCGCCAGGATCATCACCACATCGGCCGCCGCCACCGCGTCGCCGACCGGTTTGACCGTCAGTCCGGCGTTCTCGGCCTTGACCGCCGAGGCGGAACCGGGCCGCAGACCGACGATCACCTCAACCCCGGAATCGCGCAGGTTGAGCGCGTGGGCATGGCCTTGCGAGCCATAGCCGATGATGGCCACGGTCTTGCCTTTGATCAGGGACAGGTCGGCGTCTTGGTCGTAATAGATATTCATGCATTGCACCTTAGGTTGTTGGCTGATTGATAGCCTGGTTGGCGTTCATTCCCCTCGCCCGCTGGCGAGAGAAGGATTGATAGGTTACCGTACCCCTAGCCCAACCCCATCATCCGCCGATGGCGATCCTTCAAGCGCCGGTAATTCTGCGGCGAGTATTCCAGAAACTCCAACTCGCGGCCGTTCAGCGGCCGGATCTGCTTGACCGGGCTGCCGACGTACAGGTAGCCGCTTTCCAGAATCTTGCCGGCGGGCACCACGCTGCCGGCGCCGATGGTCACTCGCGATTCCACCACCGCCTTGTCCATCACGATCGCGCCCATGCCGATCAGGCAGAAATTCTCGATGAGACAGGCGTGCAGAATCACCTTGTGCCCGACCGTGACATCGTTGCCGATGATGGTCGGCTGACCGCCCGGACAGAACCGGCTGTCGTGCGTTACGTGAATGATCGTGCCATCCTGGATGCTGGTGCGCGCGCCGATCCGGATGCTTTGAATGTCGCCGCGGATCACGCATTGCGGCCAGACCGAACTGTCCTCGCCGATCTCGACATCGCCGATGACCACGGCGGTGTCGTCGATATAGGCGCTGGGGTGGATCAGCGGCGTGTGGTGTTCGAAGGGGCGAATCGGCATGGCATCCTCACTCGGGTTGGTGGGGGTTTGGAAACGGGACGGAGCCCGGTCAGCGCATCGTGACCAGTTCCTCGGCGCTGGTGGGATGAATGGCGACGGTGTCGTCGAAATCGCGCTTGGTCGCGCCCATGCGGATGGCGACCGCGAAGCCTTGCAGCATTTCATCCACTCCTTCGCCGAACAGGTGACAACCGACGATGCGTTCCTCCGGACCCACGCAGACCAGCTTCATCACCGTCTGGGGCTGGCGGACGGTGAAGGCGTGGTACATCGGGCGGAATTGAGTCTGGTAAATCCGCACCGCGGCCCCGTATTCCACGCGGGCGGCCTCCTCGGTCAGGCCCACCGCGCCGATGGGCGGATGGGTGAACACCACCGTGGGAATGTTCTCGTACGGCAGCCGCCGTTCCGGCTGGTTGCCGAACAGCCGGTCGGCCAGCCGGCGGCCGGCGGCGATGGCCGCCGGAGTCAAATGGAAATGCTCGGTCACGTCGCCGATGGCGTAGATGCCCGGAACCGGGGTATTCTGGTAGGCGTCGGTGGGAATCACGCCGTTAGGTTGCCGTGGCGCACCGGCCGCGGCCAGGTTCAGGGCGTCGGTGTTGGGCGTGCGGCCGATCGCCCAGATCAGCGCGTCCACGTTCAGGACGCCACCCTGACCTTCGCAATGCAGATTGAGCGAACCGTTGGCCAGCCGCGCCACCGCGCGCGCCTGCGTTTGGGTCAGGACGGTGATGCCGTCCTCGCGCATCCGCTCCAGCAACTGTTCGCGCAGCATGGCGTCGAAGGGTCGCAAAACCTGATCCCCACGCACCAGCAACGTCACTTCGGCGCCCAGTGCGTGCAGCATCCCCGCCAGCTCCACCGCGATGTACCCGCTGCCGACGATGGCTATCCGGTGCGGACAGGCGTTCAGCTCGAAGAAGCCGTCCGAGGTCATCCCGAACTGCGCGCCGGGCACATCAGGAACCTGGGGCCGGCCGCCGGTGGCGACGACCACATGATCGGCGCTATAGCGCTCGCCCCCTACGTCGAGAGTCCGGGCGTCCGCGAACCGAGCGAAACCGCGAATCAGCTCCACCCCCGCATCGGCCAAATAGCGGACGTACCATTCGTTGATGTCTTGCACGAAGCGGTCGCGGGCGATTTTCAGCTTTTGCCAGTCGAAGCCGAAGTAATCCAGCCGAAAGCCATAGCCGGGGGCATCGTCCAGCGCATGAGCCAAGTGGGCGGCGTACCACATGATCTTTTTGGGCACGCAACCGACGTTGACGCAGGTGCCGCCGAGCCGGCCGGCTTCGATCAGGGCGCAGCGGGCGCCGTGACGGGCGGCCCGCTCAACCACCGACAGACCACCGCTGCCGCCGCCGATGGCGATGAGATCGTAATGCTTGGCCATGCATCCTCCCAAAATGGGGCTGGGGATCATTATAACTCGTTACTATAGCGCGGTCTGGGCGGCCTTGCCCGTCCGGGCGGTACGAAAGCGCGGCGCAATTTGGAGACGATGACGATGCGAATCTTCATGGGATGGATGGGGCTACTGTTATGGCCGTTGTGGATCGGAGCCGGCGAGTTGCACTGGCGCGGAGAACTGATGCAAGGCGGTCTGCTGATCGGTCAGGCCCCGCCGGGAACGCGTTTGACGCTGGACGGCCAGCCGGCGCCGGTGACCCCGGAAGGGGCTTTCGTGCTCGGCTTCGGCCGCGACGCGCCGCCGCAGGCGCGGTTGGGCGTGACGTTTCCCGACGGCGCCCGCGAGGAGCGGCGGCTGAGCATCGCCCAGCGTCAATACCGCATTCAGCGGATCGATGGGCTACCGGCCCGGCAGGTCACGCCCCCGCCGGAATTGCTGGAGCGGATTCGCCGCGAAAACGCTCGGGTGGCTGCGGCGCTCCAGCAGGAAATCCCGCAAGCATATTTTACTAACGGCTTCATCTGGCCGGTGACCGGGCGGATCACGGGAGTCTACGGCAGCCAGCGCATTCTCAACGGCGAGCCCCGCCAGCCGCACTACGGCATCGATATCGCCGCGCCGGTCGGCACGCCGGTGCGCGCCCCCGCCGCGGGCGTCGTGACCCTGGCCGAGCCCGATCTCTACTATTCCGGCGCCACCCTGATCATCGATCACGGTT
>DAIRDI010000338.1:0-3714 GCA_036796235.1 Candidatus Competibacteraceae bacterium
CCCGCCGCCGCCGACCAGCGCCACCGCCGAGGCGGTGTGGTGCGGCGCCCGGTACGGCCGCACGCCCCATTGCCGTAAATCCAGCCCCTGAGCGCTGATTGAAGCAATCGCGGCGGTTTCCAGCGCTTCGGCTTCACTCAGCGGCGGCATGATCCCCGGCAATCGGCTGGCGAGCATGGTCTTGCCGGTGCCGGGCGGCCCGATCAGCAGCAGGTTGTGGCCGCCGGCGGCGGCGATTTCCAGCGCGCGCTTGGCGTGGTGCTGGCCGCGCACGTCGCTCAGGTCGCGGTCCAGCACGGCGTCCGGGGACGGGCGCGGCGGGATGGACGGGGGTTGCAAGGCGACGCCGGTCGCCAGTTGTCGGCAGACCTCCAGCAGATGCGTCGCGCCCAACACCTTCACCCCGCTGACCAGCAACGCTTCCTCGGCGTTTTGCCCTGGCACCAGCAGGGTGCGCCCGGCGTCGCGACAGGCCAGCGCGGCCGGCAACGCGCCGCGGATGCGCCGCAGTTCGCCGCCCAGGGCCAGCTCGCCCAGGAATTCATACTCCCCCACCCGCTCGCGGTTGATCTGGCCCGACGCGGCCAGAATACCCAGGGCGATCGGCAGGTCGAACCGGCCGCCTTCCTTGGGCAGATCGGCCGGCGCCAGATTGATGGTGATGCGACGGGTGGGGAATTCAAACTGGCTGTTCAGAATCGCGCCGCGCACCCGATCCTTGCTTTCCTTCACCGCTGCTTCCGGCAACCCGACGATAAACAGTCCCGGCAAACCGCCGGACAGGTGAACCTCCACGCTGACCAGCGGCGCATCGATCCCTACCTGGGCACGGGTGTAGACGATGGCAAGCGACATGCGGACCTTAATGGGTCATTGGCGAAATTCCGCGGAAGGCGTTTTCAGGCTTGACGCCCGCTTCGTCATTCCGCACTGCTTTGGTGCATAACGGCCGTCAGGCGCCAGGCGCGTGGGTGCGAACAGCGCGGATGGCGATTCGGCGGATCATCCGGCCTTGGCGCACGGCGGGTCGCGCTCTCAACTTTCTTCCTCTTCTGGATCGGCGGATTTTTCCGCGGCCTTACGTCGTTTGCCGCCTCCGGCGCTTTTCGCTTCCAGCGCCGCGATCTGCTTTTCCAGTCCTTCCAGCTTAGCGCGGGTACGGGCCAGCACGCTTTGCTGCACTTCAAATTCCTCGCGGGTCACCAGCTCCAATTTGGCGAAGGCCGCCTGCAGGGCGGCATGAAAGTTCTTTTCCATGTCCGCTTGTAACTGCCGAACGCTTGGCGGCAAGGCTTCCGCGAAGCGCTTGGCCAAGTCGTCGAATGCCTTGGGGTCGATCATTGCGATGGCTCCTGAATTGAAGGGTCTTCCTTAAGTGTAACGGGATTTTGCAGTTTTTGTGCGCCAACCTGCTTGCACCAAAGCAGTGCTAAATCCTGGTCCAGTGGGCTCACGGGGACTCAGAAACAGAGGAAAAAGAAGTTATTTTTTATGCAAAATAATGATTTTTATTAACTTAAAATAAATGGCACGCGACATGCTTTCCAGAAGTGACAACATCGGCGTCAGCGGACCAGGACGGGCGAGACACTGAAATAACAGCTCACACCCCTCGGGGGTATCAAGCCACAGGAGATTTCGACTCATGAAATTGATTACCGCGGTTATTAAACCGTTCAAGCTGGATGATGTTCGGGAGGCGCTCTCGGAAGTGGGCGCGCAGGGCGTTACGGTCACCGAAGTCAAGGGCTTCGGCCGGCAGAAGGGCCACACCGAATTGTATCGAGGCGCGGAGTATGTAGTGGACTTCCTGCCCAAGATCAAGATCGAGGTCGGGGTGACCGACGATCTGGTCGACCGGGTGATCGAGGTGATTTCCCGGGCCGCCAACACCGGCAAGGTTGGGGACGGCAAGATTTTCATCTATGACCTGGAAAATGCGATCCGCATCCGCACCGGTGAATCTGGTCCCGAGGCGTTGTAAGGACCGCTGGCTCCAGGCAGAGCTTCATTAACCGTGCGTGTTTTAACCTAAGGGGAATCCCACTGATGACAAGAACGATGCAAGCAATAACCAAAGTCGGCCTGTTGTGGCTAGCCGCGTTGGCACCGACCCTGGCGCTGGCCGAGGAAGCCGCCGAACCCGCCCTGAGCTCCGGCGACACCGCTTGGATGCTCACCGCCACCGCCCTGGTGCTGTTCATGACCATCCCAGGGCTATCGCTGTTCTACGCCGGCATGGTGCGCGCCAAAAATGTGCTGTCGGTGATGATGCAATGCTTCGCCATCACCGGGCTGATGACCGTGTTGTGGGTGCTTTTTGGCTATAGCCTGGCGTTCGACACCACCGGCATGACCCAGGAAGCCATCAACCTGGCCACTTTTGTCGGCGGCTTCGACAAGGCGTTCCTGAGCGGCGTCACCCGCGACAGCCTGACCGGCACGATCCCGGAAACCGTGTTTGTCACCTTCCAGATGACTTTCGCCATTATCACGCCGGCTCTGATCGTCGGCGCCTTTGCCGAGCGGATGAAGTTCTCGGCGATGCTGGTGTTCATGACGCTCTGGTTCATCTTGGTCTACGCCCCGATCTGTCACATGGTCTGGAGCGGCGACGGCGCGCTGATGTGGGACTGGGGCGTGCTCGACTTCGCCGGCGGCACGGTGGTGCATATCAACGCCGGCATCGCCGGACTGGTGGCCTGTCTGGTGCTGGGCAAGCGCCGGGGGTATCCAACCACCGCCATGCCCCCGCATAACCTCAACTTCACCATCATGGGCGCCTCCATGTTGTGGGTGGGCTGGTTCGGTTTCAATGCCGGCAGCGCGCTGGCGGCCAATGCCGATGCCGGCATGGCGATGCTGGTGACCCAGATTGCGACCGCCGCCGCGGCGCTGGCGTGGATGTTCTCGGAATGGCTGACTCACGGCAAGCCCAGCGTACTAGGCATCGCCTCCGGCGCCGTGGCGGGTCTGGTGGCCATCACTCCGGCTTCGGGCACGGCCGGACCGATGGGCGCGCTGCTGATCGGCGGCGCGTCGGGCTTGATCTGCTTCATCGCCTCCACCAAGCTCAAGCGCGCACTGGGCTACGATGACTCGCTGGACGTGTTCGGAGTTCACGCGGTCGGCGGCATCGTCGGCGCGATCCTGACCGGACTGTGCGCCGCTTCCGTCATGGGCGGCGTGGGCTTGGCGGACGGGATGACCATCGCGGGCCAGTTGTGGATCCAGACCAAGGGCGTACTCTTCACGTTGGTCTACACCGGGATTCTCAGCTACGTGATCCTCAAGATCGTGGATGTTACGATCGGCTTGCGGGTGACTGAAGAGCAGGAAACCGAGGGCTTGGATCTCGCCCTGCACGACGAGCGCGGCTACAGCTTGTAGCCTATTCCAGGCGGGCGCCGGATGGAGCGGGATTCCGGCGTCCGCGCCACATCGCGCACGGCCATGGATTTCGGGTATATTCCCGCATGGTTTTCAGGTTAAACGAACGCTAGAGGGCATCCATGAAACTAGTCACTGCAATCATCAAACCGTTCAAGTTGGACGACGTGCGGGAAGCCCTGTCGGGTATCGGCGTGCAAGGCATCACCGTGACCGAGGTCAAGGGCTTCGGCCGCCAGAAGGGCCACACCGAACTCTACCGCGGCGCTGAATACGTGGTGGACTTCCTGCCGAAGGTCAAACTGGAAATCGCCGTGGATGACA
>DAIRDI010000339.1:0-1316 GCA_036796235.1 Candidatus Competibacteraceae bacterium
GCAGGCCTTCGCGATCTCGTCGTTCTACTGCGGCGTGGCCGGCGCGCTGTATGCCTATATGTACCTCGGCACGGTGGAGCCGGAAGGTTTCAATCTCGACCTCTCGTTCCGGATCCTGTTCATGATCATCATCGGCGGGGTCGCGTCGATTCTCGGCTCGTTCATCGGCGCGGCCTTCATCGTCCTGCTGCCGGTGTTTCTGAACATCGCCATGCATACGGCGATCGGGGCCTACGTGCCAGCCAATCTCGCGGCGAACCTCGAACTGATTATCTTCGGCGGATTGATCATTTTCTTCCTGATCGTCGAGCCGCACGGACTGGCTCGCTTGTGGCAGATCGCCAAAGAAAAGCTGCGGCTGTGGCCCTTTCCGCACTAGGTTTGCAGTACGTCAGTCTCGTTGGAGGTGTGGGACTGGCCGTTGTGTTTGACCCGTAGCACCACCATCAAAGAGGAGTCATAACAATGCAATTCAAAAAAAACCTGCTGCTCGGAGCGACCGCCGCCGGTCTGCTCGCCACCGGGGTCGCGGTGGCCCAGGAGCAATACATCGGTCTGCCCAGTTACCGGGTGGGCGCCTACGCCGCCGGCGGCGCGGCATTGTACGGCGGGTGGATCGATTACATGCAGATGCTCAACGAGCGCGACGGCGGAGTGAACGGCGTCAAGCTCACCTGGGAAGAGTGCGAGACCGAGTACAACAACGCCCGCGGCGTGGAATGCTACGAGCGGATGAAGAAGCGTGGCCCAACCGGCAACACCGTGTTCCAGCCGCTATCGACCGGCATCACCTACTCCGTGCTCGACCGGGTCGCCGAGGACAAGATCCCGTTGGTCACGATGGGCTACGGTCGCACCGACGCCGCCGACGGTCGGGTCTTCCCTTGGGTCTTCCCACTGATCACCACCTACTGGTCGCAGAATACCGCCAAGATCAAGTTCATCGGCCAGCAGGAAGGCGGCATGGACCAGCTCAAGGGCAAGAAGATCGTCAACCTGCATCATGATTCGGCCTACGGCAACGAAACCATTCCGGTGCTCGACGCCCAGGCCGAGCAGTACGGTTTCACCATCATCCACATCCCGGTGGCCCACCCCGGCAACGAGCAACAATCGCAGTGGCTGCGGATTCGCCAGGAACGCCCGGACTGGGTGATCCTGCGCGGTTGGGGCGTGATGAACCCGACCGCGATCCGCACCGCGGCCCGGACCGGCTTCCCACGGGAAAAGATCGTCGGCGTGTGGTGGTCCGGTTCCGAGGAGGACGTGATTCCGGCGGGCGATGCCGCCAAGGGCTATATCGCGGCCGGCTTCAA
>DAIRDI010000339.1:1326-1876 GCA_036796235.1 Candidatus Competibacteraceae bacterium
CGACTTCCCGGTCGTCAAGGAAATCGAAGCGCACGTCTACGCCAAGAACAAGGGCAACATGGAAGACAAAAATCGCGTCGGCAGCGTCCTGTACAACCGCGGCGTGGTGCATGGCATCATCACGGTCGAAGCGATCCGCAAGGCCCAGGAGAAGTATGGCAAGGGCAGGTCGCTCACGCCCGAGCAGGTGCGTTGGGGTTTCGAGAACCTCGACATCACCAACGCGCGGCTGACCGAACTGGGCGCCGACGGCTTCCTGCCGCCGCTCAAGACCAGTTGTGAGAACCACGAGGGTTCCGGCATGGTGAAATTCCAGCAATGGGATGGGACCCAATGGAAGGTCATCACCGACTGGATTGAGGCCGATCAGAGCCTGGTGCGGCCGATGGTCGAAAAATCGGCGGCCGCCTACGCGGCCGAGAAGGGCATCACCCCGCGCGACTGCGCCAAGGAGCTGTAAGCGCGCATCACCGGGGCGGGCGCCGCAGGCCCGCCCCGGGCCGACTTCCCCAGCCGTGGGGAGGTCCGCGAGACGCGCCCACCGACGCGG
>DAIRDI010000339.1:1886-3688 GCA_036796235.1 Candidatus Competibacteraceae bacterium
GGAGCCTCTCGCGGCACCACCGGGGAGGTGGGACGACACAACCGGCGAAGATAGTCCAATGAATACGGCCAACCATTCTCCAGCGACCGAAACGTCGCCCTATCTCAACATCAACAACGTCGAGGTCATCTATGACCACGTAATCCTGGTTCTGAAGGGAGTCTCCCTGCAGGTGCCGAAAGGCCAGATCGTCGCCCTGCTCGGGGCGAACGGCGCCGGCAAGTCGACCACCCTCAAGGCGATCTCCAACCTGCTCCGGGCCGAGCGTGGCGACGTGACCAAGGGCAGCATCGAATTCAAGGGCATGCGCGTCGACCGGCTCACTCCGAACGAACTGGTCAAGCGCGGCGTGATCCAGGTCATGGAAGGGCGACACTGCTTCGGCCACCTGACCGTCGAGGAAAACCTGCTGACCGGCGCCTACACCCGCTCAATTTCCCGGAGCGAGTTGAAGGACAGTTTGGAAAAGGTTTATCACTACTTTCCGCGGCTCAAGACCCGGCGCGGTTCCCAAGCCGGCTACACCTCCGGTGGGGAACAGCAGATGTGCGTCATCGGTCGCGCGCTGATGGCCAAGCCGGAAATGATCCTGCTCGACGAACCGTCCATGGGCCTGGCCCCGCAGATCGTCGAGGAAATCTTCGAGATCGTTAAAAACCTGAACGGGATGGAAAACGTCAGCTTCCTGCTGGCCGAGCAGAACACCATGGTGGCGCTGCGCTACGCCGACTTCGGCTACATCCTGGAAAACGGCCGGGTGGTGATGGAAGGCGACGCCGAGGGTCTGCGCGCCAACGAGGACGTCAAGGAATTCTACCTGGGCCTGTCTTCCTCCGGGCGCAAGTCCTTCAAGGACGTCAAACATTACCGCCGCCGCAAGCGCTGGCTTTCCTAGGACCGCTCCGCAATCGAACCTTGCAGGGTCACCATGAACTATTACGACTCCCTCGAAATCCGCGATCCAGCGGAACGCGAGCAGAACCTGATGGACCAGTTGGTACGTCAGTTAATCCATGCCAGGGAACACGCATCCTACTATGGGCAATGGTTGGCCGACTTCGATCTCGCGGCCATCTCCAGCCGGGAGGCCTTGGCTGCCCTGCCGCTGACCCGCAAGCGCGACCTGATCGAACTGCGCAAGCAACATCCGCCGTTCGGCGGATTGAACGCGCTGCCCCACCGCCACGCCCAGCGGGTCTTTGCTTCGCCGGGGCCGATCTACGAGCTGCAAGGCCAGGATATCGACCCCTGGCGCATGGCCCGGGTGCTTTACGCCGCCGGGTTTCGCGGTGGGGATCTGGTGCACAACTGTTTCTCCTATCACTTCACCCCCGGTGCTTATACTCGACTATCAAGTTTTTTATTTTGACAAGGTGGGTACCTATGGCTTATGCCATGCATGCGGCTGCCCGATATTTCAATGAGGAGGTGGGTTCCAGCCGGCCCAAGTCTCTGCCGTTCATGTGCTTGGCCGAGTCTCGCAAGGGAAAGAGCCGTTTGGCGACCGTGATGATTTCATCCAATTGTTGGTGCGGGTCCTCCGCATCCACGATGCCGCGGATCACCTCGATCAGCGCGTCCATCCGAGAGTGCTGTTGCAGGCTACCGACGGTGCACGCCGGCAGGTGGTTCTCGATGCGGGCTCGTTGTTGGGGGTGAAGGAGGAGGGCGTGGTCCAACAGCAGACTCAGGGTCAGGCCGCGGCTCGACCCCTCTTCGTCCCACTGTGGGGCCAACTGCCCCCACCCTTCATGTAACTTCCAGTCCTCAAAGAAAACCTCGACCAGCCATCTCAAAGTGTA
>DAIRDI010000340.1:0-3688 GCA_036796235.1 Candidatus Competibacteraceae bacterium
GTTCATCCAGCGAACTCCATCGGTTCGGCGTCCGCCATCGTCCGCCACGGCACCAGGACCGCTTCGCCGGCGATCTCGGCGCGACGGGCTTCGATGCCGAAAGCGGCGCGCAGATGGCTGTCCGTCAATACCTGATTGGGCGGGCCGTCCGCCAACACCCCCTGCTCGTGCAGCAGGACCAAGTGATCGCAAAAGCGCGCGGCGAGCGACAGGTCGTGCAGGACCACCGCGACGGCCAAACCCTGGCGGGCCAGCGCGTACAGCAGACCCAAAATCCGCAGTTGATAAGCCGGGTCCAGTCCCGCCAGCGGTTCGTCGGCCAACAGAATGCGCGGCTCGCCGGCCAGGACGCGGGCCAGCAACACCCGCGCCCGTTCGCCGCCGGACAGCGTGTCCACGGTGCGCCCGCGCAGGTGCTCCACGCCGGCTTGCCGCAGGGCCTTGGCGATCGCCGCGGCATCGTCGGGAGCCAGCGCCTTCCACGCATAGCGATGCGGCAGCCGCCCGAGTTCCACCACCTGCTCCACCGGCAGCGGCCAGTGGATCACATGACCCTGAGCGAGATAACCGATCATCCGCGCCCGTTCGCGGTCGTCGTAGGTCGTCCGCTCGCGCCCGCCCAGCATCACCCGCCCCCCGGCCAGCGGCAAATACCCCAGCAGCGCCCGCACCAGCGTGGATTTTCCAGCGCCGTTACAGCCCAGGATTCCGGTCAGCACGCCGGCGCGGATCGTCACATCGACCCCGGTCAGCACCGGCTTCCCCGCCAACGCCACCCGGAGCTGCTCGCCCACCAGCGCGCTCATGGCATGGTCCGCCGGGTTTTCAGGATGAGGAAGATGAAAAAGGGCGCGCCGACCAGCGCGGTGATCACCCCCAGCTTCAATTCCGGGCCACGGGTATGCAGCAGCCGAACCGTAATATCGGCCAGCAATAGCAGAATCGCCCCACACAACGCGCTGGCCGGTAACAATTTGGCTGGATCGGCGCGCACCAGCGGTCGCATCAAATGCGGCGCGATCAGGCCGATGAAGCCGATGCTGCCCGCCACGGATACCGCCGCGCCGACCGCCAGCGCGCAGCCGACCAGGACGCCCGTTTTCAGCCGGGTGACCCGAATTCCCAATGAATAGGCGGTTTCTTCGCCCAGCGCCAAGGCCCGCAAGCCGGTTCCACAGGCCAGCATGATGCCGATGCCGAGCAGGACCGGCACGATGATCAGCGCCACTTCACGGTTCGACCGATCGCTGAGCGATCCCAACAGCCAGAAGATGATTTCCAGCGCCGCGTGTGGGTTGGGCGAGAAATTGAGCGTCAGCGAGATCAGCGCCGAGGCCAGCGCCGCAATCGCCACTCCGGCCAAAATCAGCGCGGTCGTGCCGGTTTTCGCGCCCGCCAGAAGGTACACCAGCGCGACGGTCAGGCTGGTTCCGGCAAAACCGGCCAGCGGCAACGCCAGCCAGAACTGATCGGCCAGGCCGGTGTACAGCGCCAGCACCGCGCCCAGGGCCGCGCCGCTGGACGCGCCCAGCAAGCCCGGTTCGGCCAACGGATTGCGCAGCAAGCCCTGCATGGCCGCGCCCGCAATGCCGAGACTGGCTCCGACCAGAATCGCCAGCGCCACCCGCGGCAAGCGAATCTCGAACAGAATCCGCGCCAGAACGGCGTCGTTTTCCAGAAGTGCGCCTTCCAGCAACCGGGTCGGGGCGAGATCGATGTAGCCGACCAGCAGGGAAACCCCGGCGCAGGTGATGAGCGTGAACGCCAGCAGTCCCCACAGCGGCAAGCGGTCTGGCGGCAGCGGCGATGTTAGGAGCATCAACGCTTACCGCACGGCGGGCAGCGCGGCGAGCAACCGCGCCGCTTGCAGGTTCCAGACCCCGCCACAGGTGGTCAGCCGACCGGGCATCACGAATTCGCCGCCGGATAGTCCGCGCAGGGCCGGATGTTGCAGTATGCGGTTACCCAAGGTCGGTACGTCGCGCTTGTAGTCGCTGGTGATCAGCCAGTCCGGTTGTTCGATCAACAACCGTTCCAGCGGCAGATACCCCGATCCTTGCAACCCGGCTGCGACGGCCACATTGTCCATCTGAGAGCCTTGCATCACGGCATTTGCCAGCGTTCCGCTGCCGTGGCTGTAGCCGCTTTGATGGTAAAACGCGCCGCTGCGGGGCGGTGTCCGCGTTAATTTCGCCAGATCCCGATCGAACGCCGCCAACGCCAAAGCGCCGCGCTGTTCTTCGCCGATCAGTTGCGCGACCTGCTGAAGTTGGTCACGCACGGTGGCGAAATCCTGGGCCGGCGGCAAGGTGACGACCGGAACGCCGAATTGCCGTAGCAACTTGATGGTGTGCCGGGTTGTAAACAGGCCCGCCAACACCAGATCGGGCTGCAACGCCAAGACTTCCTCGGCGCTGCCACGCACCTGCCTAATGCCCTGCGCTTCTTGCCACAGCGTGGATGCTTGCGGTCGGGTCGCCTGAAAAGTCAGCGCGACAATCCGTTCGCGCGGGGCCAGGGTCAATAACAACTGATCGGTACAGGAATTCAGCGACACGATCCGCTGCGGCTTGGCGTGCGCCGCCGCTCCACTCAGCGCGGCCCAGAAGGCCAACCCGATCCAGAATGTCCTAAACACGGTTGTAGCCCGGCGAGCTGCGATCCACCGGATCGGGATCGAGGTCGAGATACTGCTTGCGGAGTTGGTCCCACAGCGCCAGCCGCGACCAGTCGGGCGTTTCGGCGATGTTCTGCTCGGGCGTCAGCAGCGGATTCGGCAACAACACGGTCATTTGCTGCGTGCCTTCATGGTTGTACATCCGCAGCCCCCAGGAGACCGGCTGATCCTCTTTATTCAGCGACCGGTACAGCTCGACGCGGGCGGTGCGGCGCAGCTTGGCCGACTCCGGCTCCGCCCCGCCGAATGCGCCGATGCAGAGATGAAAATGCCAGAGGCCGAAGTCGATGGTCAGATAGCCGTTGTTCAGCGTCACCCGGGTCGGGGCATTGGCCGCCCGCACTTCCCATGCCGCGCCGAGCAGCAACGGGCCGAAGGTAATCTGATCCCAGTGCCCCTCAAACAGCGGCTTCAACAGATTCCACAAAAAGGTTTCATCGGCGGGCAGCGGCCAGATTTCCACGCGGCCCCGGTTCGGTTCATCGATGATCGTGCGCGACCGGGAATTTTCAGAATTCATAGTGATACCTCAGGAGGAAAGAACGGCCAGCCAGGGGAAAACCCTTTTTCTCGAAGTAGTCCTTGTCGAAGAGGTTTTGCACGTCCAGGGAAACCCGGTGCGCTTCCGCGAAGCGGTAACCGCCATGCAGATCGGCGACCGTGAAGGTGGGATAATTGATAATCGGCGTGCCCGCCACGTTCCAGTCGTTATCTTTCTGCGTGCCGACGTGGCGGAGCGAGAACCGGCCGATCCAGGGTCCCCATTCGTAGTCCACCCCGGCGCGGACCGTGATCCACGGCACGTTGAGAATGTCTCGGCTTTGCCCGCCCGGTATTTCTGTACGAGCGGGCGGCGTATTCGACCTTTTCGTAATCGATACCGACCACCAGATTATGCGCGTCGCTCCATTGCCAGTCGTTCTGCGCTTGCATGCCGAACCAGTCGATGACGCTGTCGAACGACTGGAAGGGTAGAAACGGCTGATCCGCCGGGTTTCGGGACGTCACCCG
>DAIRDI010000341.1:0-3685 GCA_036796235.1 Candidatus Competibacteraceae bacterium
CCGCCCGGTCCGAAGGCGCTGCCGGCATAGACCATCCACCCCGGCGTCAGCGGCAGCGCGTGGCGTCGGCCGATGGCGACGACCTCCGTTACCGTCGTTCGCAGCACCAGGGCGTAAGTCCCCGGACGGGCGTCGGGCCGGGCATCAGGCCTCATGAAGGATCCCGGCGGGGTGGCGAATCCCCATCGTTGCGGGGTGGCGAAGCCGTCGCGGCCGCGCGCGCCGCACTAAAGGCGCCCGGACTCCCCGACCGCGGCCGATCCGCCAGCAACCGGCCCACCACCGCGCGTCAGCGTTTGGGGTGTCCCGCCTGGCCAACTCGCTCTGGCCGTTCAGCCGGCGTTTCCGCCAAAAACCGTCGGTCTCTTCGCAGATCCCCAACTCCCCCGCAATCGTTTTGTTAGGGCGACCTTCGGCCGCCGGCAAGGTCATCAGGGCGCGCGGCGCCAGACTGTGCGGCGTTTCCCGACCGCGGGCAATCCGGTGCCGCAGGTCACTGTATTCGGGCAGCAGGGTTATCGGCATGGTCGGGCGGGCCATCCTGTCCTCCACAGTCCCTCAGAGAGGGGTATCGGCATTATCCCGCGCATTTCGGGGATTCGGTACGGCTGTTCGGGGAAAAGTGCGCTCAAGTCAACCACCCAGGTCGGCGCTACAGACGCTTGCAGGAGATGCCGTCTCGGCCCATCAAGCCCTTGGCAGCACCTGAGTCGATAAATTCGGTAACACCATCGTCGAATCGCGGAAGTCGGGCTAACCTGATCCCCGAGTCATCTTGGCCCGTCCATGCGGGCCAAAGGCCGGTCCAGCAGAATCGGTTTCGCTCCGGATATTCCTGATGATGTACCCACTATTGTTTTATAAATCATCTTGATATCAAACATGGCATCATGGGTGCTTATCTCTCCTCAACCATCGAACCACCGATTGACCCGGATTGGAGAGGAGACCCATCATGCGCCGCGCGATATTCGCCGCACCGTCCCGCACCCGCGCCATTCGCCCGAGCGATCCGGCGATCCCCGCCGCGAAACGCCGGTTGGCTCCGCTCGCGAGCGGCACCGCCCTGTGCTTGGCCATGGTGGCCGGCCAACCCGCGCTCGGCCAGAGCTGTAGCATCAACATCCCGGGCGTGCCGGATTTCGATCAAAAGCGGGCGACGACATCGACCGTGCCCGGTTTGCCGAATGATGGGGCGATGTACTGCGTGCCGACCTCGGCGACCAACTGGTTCGCGTATATCGCCAACCACGGACTGCCTCAAGTGCTCGATGGTCCGCGAAACTGGCAATCGCAAGACCACTACGATTTCGTCACCGACCGGATCAAGCACATCGGGCAGTTGATGGGCACCGACGCCGCAGGCGGAACGACCGGTCTGGGACCCATCACCGGCCTCGTCAGCCACTTGCAGGCGACCGCGCCAAATGCGTTCGTCGTGACGGGTGACCATGCTGTTCCTCTGCATACTATTACGCCGGAACACCTGTTCAATGCGATGAGCAACGGCGGCATGATCAGCATGACCCTGGGAAAATACCAAAAGAACAATTTCGGTCATTGGGAGCGGACCGGCGGCCACATCGTGACCCTGCATCGGGTCAAGAACGGCTGTTCGAGTTCGCCCGAGCTATGGTGGAACGATCCGAGCACCTCGGACAGCATGACCGAACAAGATGATTTTGAAGACCAGACGTCGGAGATGGAAGAAGTCTCCGGTCTCTGGTCCGTTTCCGGGTTCGGCGTACCCCAAACGATGTGGCGGTTTTCATCGTTGGGCGGAAACAAATTTTTGGAATCCTACACCGTCATCACGCCGATGGTGGCGCTGACCACCGACGACCAGTGGGACACCCTGGTCGCCAACCCCGTCAACGTGCTGGACGGTGGCGAGCAGGGCGAGGAATTGGCCGAGGACGCGCCGGATGGCGACCAGTTCGACCATTTCCAGTTTCATCCCCTGCGAGTCGGCGCCTTCTACGCGACGACGACCGGGCAGAACGGTTCGGCCACGCTGTACAAATACGATCCGCTCCAGGAGGCGTTGCGGATACTCCGGCAACTGGAAAAGCGCACGCCGATCGTGTTCGGCCGGCACGGCGACCTGTATTTGGTCGACGCCGGCCAGTTGACCCGGTTCGACACGTTGGCCGATAGCGAGGGGCTTTCGGTGCTCGGCACTCTCGATCTTAAGGGCGCGGTGCCCGACGCGATGGTGTACGACGACTTGGCCGACGAGGTGACCCTGCTGTTCGCGGCGACCCGGCGGCTGCTGACCGTGTCCCGCGATCTGACGACGATGCGGGATCGGACGTTGCCGGCCGAAGTCGAGCTCGGCGGGGACGTTTTGCTGGCCAATACGTCGCTGGGCCGCACTCTGTGGATCGGCGGCACCCAGTCCCCCACCGTTTACGAGCTGAGCCCGACGACGGACGGCAGCGGTCGCTGGCAAACCCGTCAGACCGTCACCCTGCCGGCGGTGCAAAAACCCACCAGCCTGCAAGCGGGCGAGTCGGGTAGCCTGATCGTGGTCGAGAATGGCGTGGTGCGCGAGTTCGCCTACAACGCCCGGACGCGCCGCTGGGAAGATGCGCCCCGCTCCTACCTGGCCGGAATGAAGGCCGGTCGCCGTTTGGTATTGGCCCGCTCGCGCACCAACTTCGACGCCAAAACGATGACCGGACCCGGTTGGACGAATTACGACCCGACCGAGGAAGACGACGCGGGCGGAATTCCGGATTGTCCGGCCGATTTGTCCGGCGGCGCCGACCCGCGCGAACCGACCTGGGGAATACCCGACGGGATCGTGACCGAAGCCGACTCCACGTACTTCCGCATCCAATACGAGCGCGGCAACCTGCGGGTGGCGGACGTGACCGGACCGGCTTCGCCCGGCGTGCCCGACAGTCGGTTGACCGAGGATGACTTGCGCTACTACCGCGCGCTGCACGACCGCTCGGTGGGACATTGCCCCACGGAAAGCCCACCGTCGAAATGAGCGAGCCCGGGCGGGCGAGAAAGTCTGCGGTTTCCCAGCGAATCCTCGCCGCTCGCTCATCGCAACGCGTCCGCGAAGCGCTGCTTGATGCCCGACAGGGTTTGGATGTGGGCATGGGGTCGTGGGCGCCGGTCGGGTTGGGATAGGGGTATGACGAGCAACCGGACAGAGAATGTACATAAGCAACTTGATACCGTCTCATCTATCGGTTGAAACAACGAATTGATGAGATTTCTATTTTTTAGACGGGAAAATGATACACGGACGACCTGTTTTTCCGCGCCACAGCGCATCTAAAACCCCTGTCTTAAAAACCATCGTTTGTTGAGACAGGAGACAGTGACGTAATGTGCTGATTGGTAAATAATAACTCTTATAACAGTGTTCTGTCCGGTTGCTCGTCATGCCCCAAGACTAAGAGACTGCCTAAAAACTAAGTTGTTGATTGTAGCGGCCCGCTTGCCGGCGATAGCCCGCTGAAATCGCCCGCAAGCGGGCTCCTACACCCACAAGACTTTGATTTTGCGAGAGCAGTTTTTAGACAGCCACTAAGAGGGCTGTACAAAAACGTCTCTAAGCTTTGACGTAGCATCACGGAAAACAACATACTACGAGGTATACGATTTGATTCCCTATTCTTCCGAGCGTGGAGGGTTTGCGTCATGCTGAAACAGGGTCAGCGATCCG
>DAIRDI010000342.1:0-3651 GCA_036796235.1 Candidatus Competibacteraceae bacterium
GGAGCGCGTCGTAGGCGTAGATGGTGAAATAGGCCGATACGATGGAGAGCTGGGAGCCGCTCTGGATTTTCGCCCGCAGGAAGTCGGCGACCGTTCCTCTGGCGTGGTTGTCGCGCAGGCCGGAGTGGTTCGTTGGCGCGGGCATTGAGTTTCTCCAATGGGACCTTGCCGCGGTAGCCGAGATCAGCGTTGCCAGGGTCGTCGGCGAGGAGGACAACGATATTGTGCCGCTGAGTCGCGGCGGATGCCATGATACCGTACATTTGGATCGCCATGGTCCGGGGGGGTGATGTCGATCCTTTCGTTCGGCGCCGGCAGCATCGGCGCAGCGGCGCGCCTTCCAACCACCCGGCGATGTCAAGCCGGCCTACCTCTCGCCCTCGGCTTGCAAAGTCTCTATGCTTGCGGGCATGAATAGAGAGAAGACCCCATCGCCCAAGATGGGAGTACCCGCCAGTGTCCCGCGCGTTGACTCGGCTCTTGCTGACGTTGGTCAGCGGCTGGAGCCGCGAGCGTCCGCTATCAAGCCAACAAGTGTGGGGTGTGTGTTTGAACGCTGCAATCTGAAGGTCGGCGTGCTTTCCAGAGAGGCGTATGCCGTGTTGCTGGAGGACCTGTGAAGGTCGACGAGGTACTACGCTGGCTTGATCGCGCAGGTGAGGATCTGACCCTGGTCGGGGGACAGGCGGTTGCACTCTGGGAGCACTTGCTTGGGCTTCCAGAACAGGCGCGGATCGGATTGACGGAAAATGGTTTTCCGTCCTACCGCGCCTCAAGCCTTGTCAGTGGCAGGATTCAACGGGGGGAATCAGTCATTTCCAGCCGGCGTTCGATTCGATCAATCCGGGCAGCCAGCTTGTCGAGGGTGAAGCGCCCGAGGCGGGGGAGGTGGCGTAAGCGCTTCGGGAAAGCCAGGGGACCGCGTTTGGATTTATCCCAAACGCGGTTTATCGATGAAATCGAGAAATCCCGGTTATTGACTCTTGGCGACCGCCAACCCCGGCGGCGTTTTTTGCCACGGGTAGCCCTTGGCCGCCATGTCGTAGCCCACGGCGTAGAGTTGGCGCATGAATTCGGTGTCGAACTCTTCCTTGTGCGGCGCGTTGAAGCTGGCCGGGATGTACGCCAGGTTGAAATCAACGCCATCGCGTTGGGTGGTGAGATAAATCCGAAAGAGATCGCCGATCCCTTGGGTATGGATCAGCGAGGAGATCGCTCGCCCGGCGATGGTCATGGTGCTCCGCTCAACCTGCGTCCAGTCGGGATCCAGTCGGCTGTTGCGGATCACGTACACCCGCCGCTCGCGTTGGTTCCCGGTCTTGCGCTCCATCTCCTTGAGATTGAGCGCAGGCGGGTAAACGAACACCTGCGCCGAAGCGCCGCCGTCCACATGCATCTCCTGATACAGTTGACCGTTGAGCTCAACGTCGATCATGCTCGGCGGAAACGCGCCGGGGATCGCGGCGGAGGTCACCAGCAGGGTTCGAAACAGCGCCAGCGCCTTGGGATCGCGGCTGGCAGCGATCTTGCTCAGGTTCCAGATGATGCCCCGGCGCGCATCGAGGTCGGTGGTGCCCACCAGCAGCAGACGCCCCTTGGCATATTCGGCGGCGATGGTATCCAGTAGCGCCTGATCCACATACTTGGCGATCAGCTTCGACAGGGGCGCATTGTCGGCCATGGCGTCGCCGGTCAGGGCTGACAACAGGCTCCGGGGTTCCGCGATGTCCTTGGCGGAAATCGTGGTGTACACCTCCTTCAGCGTGGCGTCGTAAGCCGGTCCCGCAAAGGCGAACGGCGCGGTCAGCGCCCCGGTGCTGACGCCGGTCACCAGTTTGAAAGTCGGCCGGGTGCCGGCGGTCGTCCAGCCGTTCAGCAACCCGGCGCCGAACGCACCGTTGTCGCCGCCGCCGGAAATAGCGAGAAAGGCCGCCGGGGGTAGCGGACCCGAGTGGCCGCTGGCCGCCAGGAACGCCTGTTCGCGCTTGACCGATTCCATGCCCTCGCGGGCCATCTCGGTCAGATCGTCGGGGTTGCCGATTCGGTACCGGATATTCTCTAACCCCGGAATTTGCGCCTGATTCTGCAACTTTTCGGGTACCGCCGGTTGACGCGGCGGAGTGGCGCAGCCCTGGAACAGAAGCAGCACAGCAGCCAGTGATAAAAGAGTCATCCGGATTGATGAGTGGTGGCGCATCGAGAATCGCTCCTGGAAAGTGGCATTCAAATTATTTCAGCGCTAACGAGTCTGCCCAGCATTCAGTTCTTCATTCCTGCCAGCACCAAGTACTGGCAGCGGCCGCAGCAGCCAACTTTAGGCCGCTGCGGACGGGAAAGCGAGGACGGGCGGTCGCGCTTGGCGTTGGACCACCCTCACCTCTTACTCTCGCTCGACCACGAGCGAGGTGGTGTCGGTCTTTTTCATTGGTTCCAGCCAGAAGGCGGCGAGACCACTTCGTATACCACGTTCGGGCCGTCGTAGCTGGGAAGGTAGTAGGTGCCGCCACAGTCCCGGTATGCCACGCCGTCGGCGACGATCGTGGTGCAATTCGGCGGCAGGGTGGACACCATGGCCCCCACCGCGACGGCAGTTCCTACCGCCACCGCCGCACCCACTCCGACTCCCCCATAACCCCAGTGGCGGTCGACGTCGATATCCACATTACGGTTGATATTGACATCCCGGCGGTTGACGTTCACGTCCCGGCGGCTGACCTCCCGGCGGTTGACGTCGCGATTGACTTTCCTGTTGTGGCCGCCCGCTCCGACATTGGCCCGCGGCGTCCTGACTTGATGTCCACCACCGCCACGTCCAGCTTTATATCCGCCACCGTCGCCCCCACGTCGGGCCGCTTCCACATCGACGCTGACAAATGCCAGCATCGGTCCCAAGACCAGGGCGACGGTCATCGCCCGCTTCAAGTACGTCCAAACTGAAGAGTGCATGGTGAAATCCTCCCGGGGTTACTGAGCGGCTTTCGCCGGACGGACCGCTGGCGCTGCGTCCAGGAACTTGATCTTCTGAGCGTTTTGCGGCGGTTTGAAGGTAAAGAAATCGGCGGAGAAGGACGGGGTGAGATTCCAGTCGCTCAGGGCGGCCGTCATCTGGGGCGAGCCTTCGACGCTCTGGTCGGTCAGCACCAGGCGGCGGGGCAAGGGCTTGGGGCCGTCCTCGATCCAGATTTCCCAATCCACCTCCGGGGTCCGGAAGGCCAGATGGTGACAGGGAACCCCGCCCACCAGAATCCGGCCCACGTAGGTTTGCGAGGTGAGATTTTGCGCCAGGCGGCTGTCGGGGTTCGCAACCAGTATGTCGGTGACCGGCAGCGAAATCCGATATTGGTTGGCGAGCAGGTCCAGGGTCTCGTCGATGGTCGGCGCGGCGGCGGCGCTGGCGTAGACGTTCGCTTCCGGGGTGTAGAGCGAGAAATTCGTCCCATCGTAGAACAGTTGGCGGCCGCCGCTGAGATTGAGGTAATTCACCCGCATGCGGTTGGGTTTGTGGATGGCGATCTCCAGGGTTTGATCGGCATGCAACCGCTGGTCGGTGGGCAGAATCAATTCGGTGGTTTTCTCGACCCGCACCGTGAAGCGGTCGAGGGAGCGGAGATAGGCCGCCATCTGTTTCAGCACGTCCATGGGCTGGGGTTT
>DAIRDI010000343.1:0-3646 GCA_036796235.1 Candidatus Competibacteraceae bacterium
CGCGCCGCCGCGGAACTAAACGCCGCCGTCACCCAACCCTTCCCCGCCTCCAGCAGGCGCTACATCGAAGGCTCGCGCCCCGATCTGCGCGTACCGCTGCGCGAAGTACGCCAGACCCCGACCCACGCCCGCGACGGCGTGGAAGAAAATCCGCCGATTCCGGTCTACGACTGCTCCGGCCCGTACACCGACCCGGCGGCGACGATCGACCTGCTGGCCGGCCTGCCGCCCTTGCGCGCGGCCTGGATCGCCGAGCGCGATGACACCGAATCGCTCGCCGGCCCGACCTCCGACTACGGGCGCGGCCGCGCCAGCGATCCGGCGCTGGCCAGTCTGCGCTTCGAGCATATCCGCGCCCCGCGCCGCGCCAAGGCCGGCGCCACCGTCACCCAGATGAATTACGCCCGACGCGGCCTCATCACCCCGGAAATGGAGTTCGTCGCCCTGCGTGAGAACAACCGGCTCCAGGAACTGCGCGCCGATCCGCGCTACGCGGCGTTGTTGCAAAGCCATCCCGGCCACAGCTTCGGCGCGGCTATTCCGGATGCGGTGACTTCTGAATTCGTGCGCGCCGAGGTGGCCCGGGGCCGCGCCATCATTCCGGCCAACATCAATCATCCTGAATTGGAGCCGATGATCATCGGCCGCAACTTCCGGGTGAAGATCAACGGCAATCTGGGCAATTCGGCGGTCACGTCCAGCATCGCCGAGGAAGTCGAGAAGATGGTCTGGGGCATCCGCTGGGGCTCCGACACCATCATGGATCTGTCCACCGGCAAGCACATCCACGAAACCCGCGAATGGATCATCCGCAACGCGCCGGTCCCGATCGGCACGGTGCCGATCTACCAGGCGCTGGAAAAAGTCGATGGCAAGCCCGAGGAACTGACCTGGGACCTGTTCCGCGACACGCTGATCGAACAGGCCGAACAGGGCGTCGACTACTTCACCATTCATGCCGGGGTGCGGTTGCGCTATGTCCCGCTGACCGCCCGGCGGCTCACCGGCATCGTCTCGCGCGGCGGTTCGATTCTGGCCAAGTGGTGCCTGGCCCACCACCAGGAGAATTTCCTCTACACCCACTTCGATGAAATCTGCGAAATCATGCGGGCCTACGACGTATCGTTCTCGCTCGGCGACGGCCTGCGGCCGGGCAGCCTGGCCGACGCCAACGACGCCGCCCAATTCGCCGAACTGGAAACGCTGGGCGAACTGACGCAAAAAGCCTGGGCGCACGACGTGCAGGTGATGATCGAGGGACCCGGCCACGTGCCGATGCAGCTCATCAGGGAGAACATGACCAAGGAACTGAGCGACTGCTTCGAAGCGCCGTTCTACACCCTCGGCCCGCTGACCACCGACATCGCCCCCGGCTACGACCATATCACCAGCGCCATCGGCGCGGCCCAGATCGGCTGGTACGGCACGGCGATGCTTTGCTACGTGACCCCCAAGGAGCATCTTGGCCTGCCGAACAAGCAGGACGTGCGCGAGGGCATCATCGCCTACAAAATCGCCGCCCATGCCGCCGACCTGGCCAAGGGGCATCCCGGCGCGCAATTGCGCGACAACGCGCTCAGCAAGGCGCGCTTCGAATTCCGCTGGGAGGATCAGTTCAACCTTGGACTGGACCCCGAACGCGCTCGCGAGTATCACGACGCAACCCTGCCCAAGGATTCGGCCAAGGTCGCCCATTTCTGCTCGATGTGCGGTCCGGCCTTCTGTTCGATGAAGATCACCCAGGACGTGCGCGACTACGCCGCCCGTCAGGGGTTGGACGCCGAGACGGCGCTGGCTCGGGGCTTGGCGGACAAGGCCGAGGAGTTTGTGAAGACCGGTGCGGAAATCTATCGTAAGGCGTGATGCTCTTTTCACGTTGGATCGGCGGTGAGTTAACCACCGCCGATCAACTCTTGCTTGCGGAACGCTCCTATTCGCTTTTTATATCATCATCTCTTTAAATAACTACCAATTCAAACGATGACAACGCTCAGTCTCCAAATGACGAGCCTCGTCTTCAGAATGCAAATAATGACTGGTAGTACTTAAGGTCGCATGCCCTAGATTATCTCGAACATACCGCAAGTCTAACCGACCATCCGCCATACGCGATCCCGCCGTATGCCGAAGCCAGTGAGCCGAGGCCTGTTGCAATAAATCCGCCTTCACTGGATTCACAACGCGCAACCGAGCCGCTGTTCGTATAAACAACGCTTTAACAACCAAATGAACCGTCGAGCGGGTCACGGGACGCAACCGGCCATGAATCGGCAGCAACAGCGGAGTCTCTTCACTCATGGCCGGCAATAATGTCAAGTTGTTAGCCTGGCGATAGCGAGTCAATTCAGCGATCAACTCATCGGTCGCTGGCACCAGTCGCATTCGATCACCTTTGCCAGTTATTTCCAACCACCAGCGCTCCTTGCCATCGCCGTCGAGCCTTCGGAAAAATCCTCCCATCTTATTGTTAACCACTTCCGAAATTCGCAACCCACACAGATACAACAAGGAAAACAACCACCGCACCCGGAAGTAATGCGCTTGATCTCGCTCTGATGCGCGCGGGAGATCTTCAATAGTGATCTTAACTTCCATCCATAAAGACTCATCAAGATAGCGCGTAATACGCGGCTTTGCTTTACGAGCGCGCTGTCGAGAGAGCGCCAACGGATTGCCAGCCAGATAACCCGCGCTCACTAACCAGGCGAATAAGGTGTTCAATATTACGATGGCCTGTCGTCGGCTGGTCGGTGAAAGCGGCCCAGCGAAAGGTCGCCAGCGCGGATCCTGTCGCGGTAGCTTACGACGAGTCCGCATGATCCAGCGCTCTGCGGGTTGAGGATCCGCAAGGAATTCCTGATAGCTTAGTAAGTCTTCATGCGTGAGTGATGAGAGCGGTTTATCAAGCTGTAGCACCGACCAGAGCAGCAAGCGTTCGGCTTCCTTCCGATAGCTTTGGAAAGTTGTTGAAGTATCTTTATAACGAGATAGCCATGCCCAGATAGCTTCGGGATCCTTGTTGGCGGCAATTTGCGGCTTGTTCCCAACAGCACGGTTGGTACCCGTACTGCCATCCAGAGCACTAGGAAGAAAGTCCATCAACCCGGAATCAAGCAAGACTAAGGATGGATGGTGCGTCTTTAAGAGAGGGTGCATGAGCGCTGTCTAAGGTGAGGATTGAGAATTAATCGTAGGATTAGCAATATTTAACATTAGAACGATAATGTCAAATTTTTTTGTCAAATCATATATTTTATTATGATTACGTAATATTTTATTTATCTTATTGGCTCCGATGTGTTGTTAGGGTTATCCAGATCAGTTAGTGTCTGAACGGAATCCCCTTGATGGAATTCATATCGTAACCGTTCATTTCACCTCGGGTTTCCGCCATCGCTGCTCGCATTGCGTCCGTAGGGACACGGCGCGCCGTGCCCCTACGAAACCGGGCGCCGGGGTTGCCCCACCGCACGATGCAATGGGGTCCTTTCCGGTCAGACGCTGGTTAGGACACTAGTTAGTGATTCGCCTTTATCTTATAAATAAGATGATATAATAAGGATATTTTTAAGAAGAAGAGCAAAGGTTGTTTGACCAGGTCCCGCAGGTCGGTCTCGCTGCGGTTGTTGTGAATCGGCAAGTCGGG
>DAIRDI010000344.1:0-3645 GCA_036796235.1 Candidatus Competibacteraceae bacterium
TGGTGGTATTTGGCACGATCCAGGGTCAAGTCGTCGCCCTGCGCCAGCAGGACGGTCAGGAAGCCTGGCGCGCGCAAGTCACCAGCGAAGTTCTGGCCCCGCCGCGCGCCGATGGCGGCGTGGTGGTGATTCGGTCTATCGACGGTCGCTTCACCGGTTTCGACGCCCGTTCCGGCGAGCGCCTCTGGGTTCATACGCACGTCGTGCCGGCGCTCAGCCTGCGCGGCAATTCCCCGCCGCTGGTGGCGGGTAATCTGGTGATCGCCGGCCTGGATACCGGCAAGCTGCTGGTGTTGTCCCTGGATCGGGGACTCCCGCTCACCGAAAAAACCATCGCCCCGCCGCGCGGCCGCACCGAAATCGAACGGCTGATCGACATCCACTCCGAACCCAAAGTGTTGGGCGATACCCTCTACCTGGCCGCCTATCGCGGCAGCGTCGCCGCGATCGACATGCGCGGCGGCAATCTGTTGTGGAACCGCGACGTGTCCAGCTACGCCGGACTCGACGTGGACGACCGGCAGGTCTATGTCAGCGACGACACCGACGCGGTGCTGGCGCTGGACCGCCGAAACGGCGGTACTTTGTGGAAGCAGCCCGAACTGACTGGCCGACGCCTGTCCGCCCCGGCGGTCAGCGGCAACCATGTGGTGGTCGGCGACTTCGAAGGCTATCTGCACTGGCTGAGCCCGGACAGCGGTCGGATCGTCGGTCGGACCCGCGCCGCCAGCAAAGCCATCACCGCGCCGCCCCTGGCGGTCGGCGACATCGTATTCGTGCAGGATCAGGGCGGTACTCTCGGCGCTTTCCGGGCCGGCGGATGAGAAGCCCCCGCCGTGCCCGGCCCGATTCTGCGGATCGCCGTTCCTTCGCCCCTGTACCGAACTTTTGATTATCTACCGCCGCCCGGCCACGACCTGACCCGCCTGCAACCCGGCTTACGGGTACGGGTTCCCTTCGGCCGCCGGCAGGTGGTCGGTTTTCTGCTCGAAACGAGCGACAGCACCACCCTGGACCCCGCGACGCTGCGACCGGCGCTGGAGGTACTCGACGCCGAACCTTTGTTGCCCGCCGACGTTCTGGCCTTGCTTCAGTGGGCGCGGCGTTATTACCACCATCCGCCCGGCGACGTCTTCGCGACCGCGCTGCCGGTGCTGCTGCGGCAAGGCGAGCCAACTCTCCCCCCGGCGCTGCCACCCTCATGGCGCATCACGGTCGCCGGTCGGGCGGCGCTCGCCGGGTCGGTCATTAACCGTCGCGCCCCCGCCCAGCGGTTGCTCGTCGAACATCTGGCCGGTTGCGCGGACGGCGCCAGCCCCGAAACCTTGCGCCCGGTGGTGCGCGACAGCGCCGCCACCCTGCGCGCGCTGCACGCCAAGGGCTGGGTGGAACTCATCGCCGCGCCGACGCCAGATACCTCCACCCCGCCGCCCCCTCCGATCCACCACCCGCCGCTGACCCTGAACAGCGCCCAAGCCGAAGCCATCGCGACGATTGCGGCGACGCTGGAGCGGTTTCAGGTCTTTCTGCTGGAGGGCATCACCGGCAGCGGCAAAACCGAGGTCTACCTGCGGGTGATCGAGGCGGTGCTGGCGCACGGCCGTCAGGCGCTGGTGCTGACCCCGGAAATCGGCCTGACCCCGCAACTGCTGGCCCGCTTTCGGGAACGACTGCCGGGACCGCTGGCGGTGCTGCACTCCGGGTTGAGCGACCGGGAACGGTTGAACGCCTGGCTGCTGGCGCGCGCCGGGACCGCCAGGGTCGTGGTCGGCACCCGATCGGCGGTCTTCGCCCCGCTGCGCGCGCCGGGCATTCTCATCGTGGACGAAGAACACGATCCCTCTTTCAAGCAGCAGGACGGCTTCCGCTATCACGCCCGCGATCTGGCGGTCATCCGGGGCCAGCAGCTCGGCATTCCAGTGGTGCTGGGTTCGGCGACTCCGGCGCTGGAAAGCCGCCATAACGCCCAACGCGAACGCTACCAGCTACTGCAACTGCCGGAGCGGGTCGGCGGCGGCGCCGAACCGGCCATCGACATTCTCGACGTGCGGCGCCAACCGCTGCTCGAGGGGCTGTCGCGACCCTTGCTGGAGCGCATGCGCCTCCATCTGGCCCGGAACGAGCAGGTGCTGCTGTTTCTCAACCGACGCGGCTTCGCCCCGATTCTGCTCTGTCATGAATGCGGCTGGCTGAGCGCGTGCCGGCATTGCGACGCCCGCATGACTCTGCACCTGCGCCAGCGGCGGCTGATCTGCCACCATTGCGGCGACAGCCGGCCGGTGGATCGCGTCTGTCCGGTCTGCGGCAGCGTCGATCTGCGCCCGCTCGGCCAAGGCACCGAGCGTTTGGAAACGGCGCTCCGTCAGGAATTTCCGGCGCTGGGCATCGCGCGCATGGACCGCGACAGCACCCGCCGGCGCGGCAGTCTGGAAACCCTGCTGGCGGACATTCACAACGGCGACCATCGCATTCTGATCGGCACCCAGATGCTGGCCAAGGGCCATCACTTTCCCGACGTGACCCTGGTGGGGATCGTGGACGCCGACCAGGGGTTGTATGGGGTGGATTTCCGTTCCAGCGAACGGATGGCGCAATTGATCCTGCAAGTCGCGGGTCGGGCCGGGCGCGCGGAAAAACCGGGGAACGTCATCATTCAGACCCATCATCCCGACCATCCGCTGCTCCGGGTATTGGTCGCGCAAGGCTATCCGGCCTTCGCGACGGCGGCCCTCGCCGAGCGCCAGGCGGCATTACTTCCACCGTTCGCCCATCAGGCGCTGCTGCGGGCGGAAGCCGCCGACCCGGAACGGGCCACGGCGTTTCTCAAGGCCGCGCGGGCGCTGGCGGAACCGCTGGCCGATGGCGTGGAACTGCTGGGACCGGCCCCGGCGCCGATGGAGCGCCGCGCTGGCCGCTATCGCGCGCAACTCTTGCTGCAAGCCGCCCACAGGCAGGTTCTGCACGGCTTTCTCGACCGCTGGATCGCGCGGCTCTGGGAGCAAGCCACGGACCGCCAGGTGCGCTGGTCGCTGGACGTCGACCCGATGGAGCTTTATTAACGAGAGGGCGCCGGTGGCCCGCAATCTCTCGGATTTGGAAAATTTCCAGGGGTTGCAAAGGGAGAACAGGCTTACGGACGAAGAAACTCCTTCTGGTTTAGCCAAAATTCCCGCCCGCCCGCTTAAAAAATTTTTATGCGCGCGCTCCGCAAAACTTGTTGAAAAACGCGGGTACTCTCCTAGACTAAAAAGGTTAGTGTCCGACAGAGCCAAACGAAGCAACAATCTGGAAAGCATTACGACCCTTCAACTCAAAATTGGCCAGCGGATAACCAAGGATGGTGATCGGACACTAAGTTAGCAGTAGGGGGACACGAATTTGGTGAATGCCAGCAGGGCATCCTCCGATTTCCGAATCCTTCCCAAGCCACACCACCAATGACAAGAGAGGACTCATTCATATGGAAGCAAAAGCCATATGGTTGTTCGTGTTTGTCGGTCTTTACTGGTCTTACTGTTTGTTCTGGGGCATCAAGGGCGCGATCACTTCAAAAACCGCCACCGACTACATGATCGCCGGGCGCGGTCTGGGGTTGTGGGTGTTCGTGCTGGCGGCCACCGCCACCTCGTTCTCCGGCTGGACCTT
>DAIRDI010000345.1:0-3617 GCA_036796235.1 Candidatus Competibacteraceae bacterium
TTGAGCATGGTGCCATCGCCGCCCATTACGATGACCAAGTCGCACTGTTCGCCGATGGTCGTTCGGCTGGCGATTTCCAGGTCGCTATTCGGCATCAGCCGGGCCGAACTGTCGTCGAGCAGCACTCGTAACTGGCGCCGGCGCAAGTGGGCGGCAATCTGGTTCAGCGTGCCCGCGACGTTGGGATCGCCGAATTTGCCGATGAGGCCGATGGTGTGAAAAACGGAGGTGGACATCTGCTTCTTGCTTCTTACTAATTGTGGTGAATGCAAGCAATTTAGCATTTTACGGGAAATCACGCCGATAACATGGGGCGGGTTCCATTTTGAGGGGCCGATTTTGTACGAACGCCAGCCAAATCAGCGGCGGAGGCATCCGGTTGTTAGGGTCTTGGAACAAAGGTAGCCCCTCCAAAAAGATCCCGCCATAGGTCTAGAATGATCGCTTGGCGCGGCGTCGTCCGGCGCTCGCCGGCCCCGGCGCGGTCGGTTGATGGAAGAAACGTCGCCGATGATTGATTCATTGATTTCGGAGAAAGCATTTTATGAAACCCGAACCCCGCACGGAGCGGGTTGATTCTGGAGCCCTCTTCGCCATCACGCGGATCGTGCTGTTGTATGCGGTGTTCGCCGGGCTATGGATTCTCCTCTCCGACAGGCTGATCGGCCAGATTGTCAGCGATCCGGCGATCTTCGCTGCTATCAGCGTCCTCAAGGGGTGGGCGTTCGTGGCGGTCACGTCCTTGCTGCTGTTTGTGCTCTTGCGGCGCTTGACGGGTCGCTGGCCGACGCCCCGCCCGGAAGCGGGCCGCGACCCCGCTGATTCCCCGTGGGCGCAAACGCCGGCGGCGGCCAGCGGTTTGGAGCGGGCCGCGCCCGACGACGACGTCGCCGCCGTCGGTCCCCGGGCATTGCTGGCGTGGCCGTTTCTCCTGATCGCCGGGTCCATCGTGGCGGTGGCGCTGAGCGGCGTTGTCTTTACTGCCCTCAATCACAAGAATACCGAACTCGCCCAATTGCAGGCCATCGCCGGTCTGAAGGCCAGCCAGATCGCCACCTGGCTTCGGGAACGCGAGGGGGACGCGCAATTCCTGAGCGGCAGTCGCTCGTTCGGCGAACTCATTCGGCGCTGGCGCGAGGAAGGCGACCTCGCCAGCCGCCAGTATTTGCTCGATCGGCTGCGGGAGCACCAGCAGATTTATGGCTACCAGAGTATATGGGTGCTCGACGAACGGGGCGAGGCGATACTGACGACCCTGGGGGACGCGCTTCCCGAACTGACGCCCCAGTTGCGGGCCGCGGCGCGACGCGCCATCGCCGAGGGGCGGGTCGTGGATACCGACTTGTATCGCGATGGCGATGATTCCACGACGCTGCGTCTGGATTTCGTCGCGCCGCTCCCCAGGGCGGAGGGCGGCCGGCCGGGTCCCGCCATCGTCCTGCGAACCAATCCCGATCAGGTTCTTTATCCGCTGTCGCGCTCCCAGCCGCTTTCCAGCGCTAGCGCGCCGATCCGTCTTTTTCGCCGCGAGGGGGATCAGGTGGTCTTTTTGGAGGGTCCGCGTCCTTATCCGGACGCGGTCGTCCGGTCGCGCTTTCCCCTGGCTGATAAACAACTGCTCGCCGCGCGGGTTCTGCGCGGCGAGGCGCAGCCGGGCGGTATCGTCGAAGGGGTCGATGACCGGGGGACGCCGGCGGTGGGGGCGGTGGGTCCGGTTCCGGGCAGAGACTGGTTTTTGCTCGCCAAGTTGACCCGGAGCACGTTGTATTCGCCGGTCGAGCGGGACGCCCTGTGGATCGGCGGGATGGCGCTGTTGGCGTTGTTTGCCGCCGCCGCCGCCACCTACCTGGTCGACCAGCGCCGGGCGCTGCGGTTTTCGCTGCTCCAGGGCCGGCAACAGGCGGAGACACTCGCGGCTTTGCAGCAGCTCGCCAACGAGCGCGTTCGCCTGCGCACCCTGGTTCAGACCATTCCCGATCTGATCTGGTTGAAAGACCCGGAAGGAAGGTATCTGGCCTGCAATCCCGCCTTCGAACGATTCTTCGGCGCGAAGGAAGCCGATATCGTGGGTAAAACCGACTATGACTTCGTGTCGGCCGACGTGGCGGATTTCTTCCGCCAAAAAGACCAGGAAGCGATGGCGGCCGGCGGACCCAGGGTCAACGAGGAGTGTATTTCCCTGGCTGGCACTGGCCGCCGAGTGATTCTGGAGACCATCAAGACGCCGATGTGGGATATCGACGGCGGGTGGGTGGGGGTGCTGGGAATCGGACGCGATATCACGGCGCGCAAGCGGGCGGAGGAGGAATTGCGCTTCCAGGCGATGGTGTTGAACCAGATCGAGGACAAGGTCACCGTCACCGACCTTCAGGGAATCGTGACCTATGTCAACGAAGCCGGCTGCCGGCATCTGAAACGCTCGCGCGAGGCGCTGATCGGGCAACCCGTGGCGGCGTATGGCGACGATCCTGCCCGGGGCGCGACGCAGCAACAGATCATTGATGCGACCCTGGCCGTCGGCGAGTGGCGGGGCGAGGTGGTCAACCAAGCCGCGGACGGCGCGGAATCGCTCCTGGATTGCCGCACCCGGGTAGTCCGCGACGAGGAAGGCTCGCCGGTGGCCTTGTGCGGCATTGCCACCGACATCACGGAACGCAAGCGGACGGCCGCCGAACTGGAGCGCTACCGCTACCACCTGGAAGAGTTGGTCGCCGAACGCACCGCCGAGCTGGCGGCCGCCCGGGACGAAGCCGAGGCGGCGAATCGGGCGAAGAGCGCGTTTTTAGCCAACATGAGCCACGAGATTCGCACGCCGATGAACGCCATTCTCGGTTTTGCCCACCTGCTGCGGCGGGAGGTGCGCGAGGCGGAAGGGCGGCGCAAGGTGGATAAAATCGTCGCCGCCGCCGAGCATTTGCTGGGGATTCTCAACGACGTGCTGGACCTGTCCAAGATCGAAGCGGAGAAGCTGGTGCTGGAGCGGGTGGATTTCGAGTTGAGCGCGGTGGTGGAGGAAGCCCGCGCGCTGGTGGCGGACAAGGCGCGGGCCAAGGGATTGACCCTGACGGTCGATCTGACGCCGGAGGCGGCGGGGCTCGGGCGGGTGCGGGGCGATCCGACCCGGCTGCGCCAGATGCTGCTGAACTACCTGAGCAATGCGATCAAGTTCACCGAGCGGGGCGGGATCGTGCTGCGGGGGCGGTTGCTGGCGGCGGAGGCCGGCGAGTGGCTGCTGCGGTTCGAGGTGAGCGACACCGGCCCCGGCATCGCCGCGGATGTGCTGCCCCGGTTGTTCGCGGCCTTCGAACAGGCCGATGGCTCCACCACCCGCCGGCACGGCGGGACCGGGTTGGGGCTAGCGATCAACCGGCGGCTGGCGCGGCTGATGGGGGGCGAGGTGGGGGTTGAAAGCCAGCCGGGAATCGGCAGCGTCTTCTGGTGTACCGTCCGGCTGGGCAAGAGCGCCGAGATCCTCTCCCCAGCGCCCGCCGCCGCCGAGGCGACCCTGGATGGCGGCCATCGGGGCTTTCGGTTGTTGCTGGTCGAAGACAACCCGATCAACCAGGAAGTGGCGCTGGAGCTGTTGAACGGGGAAGGCTTCGCGGTCGACCTGGCCG
>DAIRDI010000346.1:0-3608 GCA_036796235.1 Candidatus Competibacteraceae bacterium
GGGAGGTGGAACGGATTCCGGCGCAGTTGCGGCGGTTTTTGTGAATAACGTTTGCATTAACCGGCACCGGATTTACCGGCGTCCGCGTTAAATGCATTGTTAGGGCTTGTACCTCGCCATACAAAGCTCAGCCTCTAAACTTAAAATTCTGGTCAGTAGAGTCAGAACGTACTCCTCAAAGTCCTTGAACACCTTCTGCGCCTTTTCCTCATCCTCAGAATTCACCCGGAATTCGCTATATGGGTACTGATCATTCAAGGCTGGGTAGTGTTCTTGACGTGGATATGAATCCTCATAACCCGTTGATTTTTTAAACTTAGATCGATTCGATATCCAGGTCTGGAGCACTACCCCCCTCCGCGACACATATGGCTCCAAACAGTTGCGCAAAAGCCGTAAGTGCTTGGAAGAGACAAGCAGCGCACACTAAACCACAAGGAAGGATGAGTTCATTGAGATCGACTCACATCAACGTGTTCTGACGAAAAGACTTGACTTCACAGCGGCGGCGATCACTGACCATGTAGCCAAATGTGTGTGCCGCTACAAGTAGGCCCCTTCAAAAGCGGGGCCGCGCGCCGCCGGTGGGACGCAACCGATCCGCAGCGGCTTCGGCCGCTGCGACTTTGCTGCGCAGCTCCTGCATGCGAAGCTTCTCCTGGATCACCATGGCCTGGGTGACCTGCGGATACTTCCGCTTGTTTTCCTCGGTGTAGGAATTGTCGGCGACGCTCACGATGACGCCGTAGTCCGCCATCCAGTGGTTGATGATCCTGGCTGTTGCCTTAGCGGCGGCTTCGTCCTCGCGGCGTTCGACCCAGGGCAGGCCGCCGATCGCGCCGTGCGACGCGCCGTAGACGACGCCGGCCTTGTAGACCCTCGTCGTGGTGTTGCCGGGCGCCAGCGACATGTCGGCATTACCCATGAATTTCCGGGCATAGCGATCCGGATCGTTCTGTCCTGTTACGTTGAATCCGAAAGCAAGCGTCTTGTCGAGCAGAGATTTGTAATCACTGAGCTTAATCTCGGGGCTGTATTCCCAGATCGTCTGGTCACGCAATACGGAATCCATTCGCTTGACGTTCGACCGTATGCCGCCGCCGGAGCAGAAAATATCTCTATCAACAGGATCGAGTAGGAATATTCCCTCGACCGGAACGGATTCGGGGACCCATTCACCATTCTTCACTGTGCCTTCGCCGTCAGGATTAAAGTAGGCCAGGACGGACGGTTTGGTCAGCATCTTGGTGCAATCTATAGCGGCGACGCCACCGCGGCTGTAGCCACCGAGAAAGATCTTGAGGCTCTTGTTCTTGGTCCAGTGCTTGAAAATTTCTACGAGTGCGCCGTTTGTCCGCGCATGCGCCGCCAGCGGCAGGGTGCCCGGTCCGGCGAAGTAGGCGCATCGCCCCGGCCCGAGCTGCTTGGCAATCTGTGCAAGAAAAGAATTGCTGAAATCGTTGGCGTACTGCTGATCGGAATAAGGACCAGTGCCGTCGATCAGAACCATGAAAAATTCGCTCATGTGATGAACTCCAGTGGCTCAGGTAGATGGTCCCGGGGCCCGGAAAGATCGTTCCCAATACGGTGGAGATGTAACCCGTGACCAGCATTCCGTGGGCGATGCGCTTTTTAAACATTCCCCGGGCGGCATAGGCCTCGTCGAAATGGTAGGGGTTGGTATCCCCCGTGGCCCCGGCAAACAGCGCGATATCCGCCTCGGTGACGGTTCGCCGGTAGGTGGCGGTGTCGCCCACCTCGATGAGATCGCTGGTTTGGATCTGCTGATCGAGCGCCGCTGCGCCGGAACCTTGATGACGGGTTTGCCGTCGATGATGTCGACTTGGGTCATATCGCGTTCCTGGTGCATTATCAATTACCGGGGAAGGAGGAAGCGGATTGAATCTTGCTTTTTGCCAGGCATCTCCGACCCTCCGCTCACAACCTCCCCACCACCTGCTCCATCCGCGCCTGGCCGACGTGGGAGTAAATCTGGGTGGTGCTGATGCTCTCGTGGCCGAGCAGGGCCTTGATGTCCACCAGGTCGGCACCGGCGTTCAGCAGGTTGGTGGCGTAGGTGTGCCGCAGCTTGTGCGGGCTGATCTTCTTCTCGATGCCGGCCTTCCGCAGCATCCCCCGCAGGTAGGCCCGCGCCGCCTGGGGGGTGACGGGCGGTTGGCCCGTCGCGCGGGCGAAAACGTACTCGCCGTTCGCCCGGCCCGCGAGCCAGCCCCCAAACACCGTGCCAAAGGCCCCTGGGAGGGGCACCAGGCGCTCCTTGTCGCCCTTCCCGATCACCCGCACCGATTTCGCCGCGCCGTCTTGCAAGCGCGCGTCCGTAATCAAAGATACAAGACCGTTGGGTGTTTTTCTATCGAGGACGTCCCGAAGCTCCTCGGATGAACCGGGATGCGTCCCTGTGGCGGTGTCTCCTACCGCCGCGCCATGACCGTTACCCCCACGATCACCAGGGTGGCCCCCGCCAGTTGCGCCCCGCCCACCGCCTCATCGAGCAGGAGCCACGCCAGCAGCAGGGTCACGATGGGTCCCAGGCTGCCGGTCAGGGCCACCGGACCCGCGCCGATTCGGCGGATCGCTTCCGAGATGGCCCATATCGGCAACACCGTGGAAAACAGCGCCATCGCCAGGGCCAGCCCATAAACCGGCCACGGTTGGGCCAGCGCGGCCAGTGGACGCAGCAGCAGAAACTGCCCGATGCCCAGCCCGCAGGCGATGAGGGAAGCGAGGGCGGTGACCCGCATGGCGCCGAGCCGGCCCACGACCTGCCCGCTGCCCAGCAGATAGAGGGCGTAGGACAAGGCGCTACCGAACACCAAGCTCCCGCCGAGCGCGAGGTCCCGCGCCGAGCCGGCCAGGTGCAGGTCGTGCGCCACCGCCAGGGTGATGCCCGCGTAGCACAGCGCCAGCGCGCCCAGCACCCGGCGCGTGAGCGGCTGGCCGAGCCACAGGGCCGAGAGGAGCACGACCAGGGTGGGATAGACGAACAGGATCAGCCGCTCCAACGCCGCGCTGATGTACCGCAGACCGAGAAAGTCCAGATAGCTGGCCAGGTAGTAGCCCAACAACCCCAGCCCGAACAGCCAGGCCCAATCAGGCGGCGTCAACCGGTGAGTGGCGCGGTGGGCGCTCATCCAACCCAAGGCGATGAAGAACGGCAGGCTGAACGCCATGCGCAAGGCCAGCAAGGTTTCGGCGTCCACCCCGTATCGATAGGCGAGCTTGACCAGGATGGCCTTGAAGGAAAAGCCGACCGCCGCCAGCACCGCGCACAGCAGGCCGACTCGGTCCAGCGCGACGGCCGGAACCGGGCGGGCGCCCGAACTCACAACTTGTTCACCACCGCCGCCATGCGCTCCTGATCGACGTGTATCCGATGCGGCCGCTTGGGCTTGTCGGCCAGGTACACCGGGTCGGAGTCGACGATCTCGTGTCGCAGCGCCCAGCGATAGAAGCTGCTCAGGGCGCTCAAGCGGCGGTTGACCAGGTGGGCGCTCACCCGCCGCTCGCGCAACTGCCAGGCGCTCCACTGCTCCACGTCGGCGACCCGCGCCCGCTGCCAGTCCTTGCCGGCGTCCAGCAGCCAGTCC
>DAIRDI010000347.1:0-3595 GCA_036796235.1 Candidatus Competibacteraceae bacterium
GCCAAATTCCTCCAGCAAAATGTGGGTCATCCGGGCATCCAGTTCGTGCGACAGGGTATTGAGTTCCAAGGCCAGCGCCGCCGTATGCAGCATGGCTTCCGGCAGAATCTGGGCCATCATCGGCATGACGCGGGCCAGATCCTGTTCGCGCTGGCGGAAATCCCGGTCGCCATACAACTCGTTCAGGAAGAAGTCCGCCGCCGGCTGGTAACGGGGACTTTGGAGCAGGTCGGCATGGGTGTTGGCCAATCGCGCCGATTGCCAGCGCCGCAGGATGCCCAGTTCCCGCTCCATGTCTTCCACGTTGGCGTGAAAAGCTTGGCTGCGTTGCAACTGCTCGCGCAGCCGTTCTGCGGGGAGCGCCTTCGGATCGTGATGGATTGGGGTCTTGTTCATGATATGAATATTGTGTGAAGACTAACAGTCACATTATCAATACGCAAGGCGTCCTGGATGCCGTAAGCGGCTTCTCTACATTTCAACCCAGCGCTCGCTTCGGCAAATCCAACAGGAACCGTCCCGCGTTGGCCAGTTGCCGGCCGAGCAGCGTCCAGCTCTCCTGCCGTTTCCGCGCCTCCAGACAGCGCAGCAAGCCACCCGACCGGCTTCGTCCTGCTGGGCGAGAATCGCCGCCCACAGCGCGTCGTCCACGTTGTAAACCCGGTTCTCGGCCAGGCAGCCCGGGGTCACGTTGGTCGCTGGCATCGCCAGATCCGACACCACCGCCGGTCGGGCAGGCCATGCGGTGTAGACCCACGGCAACCAATCCGCCTCCAGTACCGTGTTCCGCAGGGTCTTGTCGTTCAGGCGAACTTGCAAACCCCGACATTTCGCTGAGGTATCGTTTAACCGTGGGTCTTGGCGTATTCCCAAATCACGGGATCGGGTTTACTGCCCAGACCGAGGCGGTCCACGTGAGCCGATTCCGGAAATAGATCGCGGAGCGCTGTCACCAGGCGGGGTGACAGGTTTTCGTCGAACAGTAATTTCATGCGTTGACGATGAGTTGATGCCGCTCCCGGTCGGCGGCATAGCTCAGGCAAGCCTGAATATCTTCCATGTTCAGATAATCGAATTCTTCAAGAATCTCCGCCGGCGTCATCCCGGATGCCAGGTACTCCAGCACGTCGTACACCGTAACCCGCAGTCCGCGGATACAGGGCTTGCCGCCCCGCTTGTCCGGTTCGATGGTGATGATGTCTCGGTAACTCACGGTGATTTCCTCGCTTTTTGGTTGAAAGGGCGCGATGAGTACCTTGCTTTCCGTCACGGCTCCTTTTCCATTCGGCGGATTACGCTTCGCTAGCCCATCTTCACAGCCCCTTCAAAAAACCCTTTATTAATCGGAAAGTTGCCGATCAAACAAATGGCGAGTGGCACTACATGCTCGTCATTGGGGGAGACAGGTCGGTTAAACGATCATCTTGACGATCCCTCCCGGGGCGGGGTTGAGGTTCAGTGCCCGGTAAATGGCGAGGGCCTCGGGCTCGGGCCGGGTCGCCTCGCGGACAGGCAGGATACAGCCATCGGCCCTGCGGAAGGTGGCGGTCACCCGACACCGGCGACCCAGAATCTCGCGTCACGTATCCCAGCGACCCGCGATCCCCTGCTCCTTGAGGTGGCGACGAATGATCTGGACGAACTGCTAAGCCAGCACGGTAATGAACCAATGACCATCGACGCGTGTAAATCGGCATGCAAAACTGACCAGGTTATCGGGGTGATCGGCGTCCAAAATTGACCAGGTGATCAGCCGAGTGTGTTAAACGCTCCGATTTTGAATCGGAGCTAACCTGGAGTGATCCACATGGAAACCCTTGGCAAGTTACGCCGTCGTCATCTGGTGAAGGGCGAAAGCCTCAGTGCGATTGCCCGCGACACCCAACTATCCCGCAACACGGTTCGCAAGTATGTGGCGATGGAGAGCGGGGAACCGCGTTATGTCCGGAAACACCAGCCGTTTCCCCAATTGGGGCCATTTTGCGAGCGGTTAGCCGCCTGGCTCGTGGCGGACAGCCAGCGCCCGGTGCGAGAACGGCGTACGGCGATGCGGCTCTTCGAGGCGCTGCAACAGGCCGGCTACGGTGGGGGATATGACAGCGTCCGGCGCTTTGTGAAGCGCTGGCAGCAGGTGCAGCGCCCGGCGGTGACGCACGCCTTCGTGCCGTTGGCCTTTGCGCCGGGCGCCAAGTATCAGTTCGATTGGAGTCACGAAGGGGTGGAACTGGGCGGCGTCCCACAGAGGGTCAAAGTCGCCCATTTCCGGCTGTGTTACCGCCGGCGGGCATTGCTGGTGGCCTATCCGCGGGAAACCCAGGAGATGGTGTTTGATGCGCACAATCGGGCGTTTGCCAGGTGGGGCGGGGTGCCGGTGGCGGGTATTTACGACAATCCCCGAACGCTGGTCGACGCGATTTTGGTGGGCAAAGAACGCCAGTTCAACCGACGCTTCCTGGCCTTGATGAATCACTACCTGATCGAACCGATGGCCTGCACGCCGGCGGCCAGGTGGGAGAAAGGGCCAGTCGAGAACCAGGTGGGCACGCTGCGGGAATGGCTGTTTACTCCCCGTTTGCGGTTCGCCCACTTCGACGACTTGAACGCGTGGCTCGCGCGGCGTTGTCAGGAACTGGAGCAACGTCCGCATCCGGACCAGCAGGACCGTACCATCGGGCCACTGTTCGAGGAGGCACGCGTTCACCGGCGTCCCTTTACGGCGGCCTTTGATGGCTACGTCGAACACCCCCTGCGCGTGTCCTCCACCGGTTTGGTGAACTTCGACTGCAATCGCTACCGCGTGCCGGCGGCGCATGCCGGCACGCCCGTTTCCTTACGGGCCTACGCCCAGCGCATTCAGATCGTGGCCGACCAGCAGATCGTGGCCGATCACTTGCGCCGCTTCGGTCGCGGCCAGTCGATCTTCGACCCTTGGCATGACCTGCCCATCCTGGAACGCAAACCCGGTGCGTTGCGCGATGGTGCGCCGTTCCAGCAGTGGGCTTTGCCGGACGCCCTCCGCCGGGTGCAAGAACGCCTGATGCAACAGGCCGGCGGGGATCAAGCCTTCGTCGAACTCCTCCTGGCGGGCCGACCGCAGGGTCTGGAACCGTTGGAGGTCGCCTGTGCCTTGGCGTTGGAACCAGGCGCCCCGACCGCGGCGGTGGTGCTGAATCGTCTCCATCGCTTGCTCTCGCCGCGTCCACTCCCCACGGTGCCGACTCCCGCCGGCTTGCGCTTGACGGTGGAACCTCAGGCCGATTGCGCGCGCTACGATCGGCTGCGCCAACCGGAGGTCAGTCATGCGCGCTGACCGGATCGCTGCCCTGAAAGCGCTCCACCTCTACGGCATGGCGCAAGGCTTGAGCGAACTGCTCGCCGAACAGGATCGCCAACCGGGTCTCCCGGAACACTGGCTCAAGCGCTTGATCGAGGCCGAAAAAACCGATCGGCAGGTGCGCACCTTGCGCTATCAGCCGCAGGTGGCCCGCTTCCCCATGCACCGGGATTTGGCGCATTTCGACTTCGCCGAATCGCCGCTCTCCCCCTGTGTCAGGATAGATGTCGCCTCCCACAAGGAGAATGTGTGAACCCATAG
>DAIRDI010000348.1:0-3563 GCA_036796235.1 Candidatus Competibacteraceae bacterium
CGCTGACCCTCGGAGTGCCCACCTCGCCCGGAGTGCCGGCGGCGCTGGCGGCGTACACCTTGACTCTGACCTATAACGATCTGTTACAGGTCCGGCAGGTGTTTGCGGAGATCGGCGAAGAAATCGCTGGAATCATCGTCGAACCGGTGGCCGGGAACATGAACCTCATCCCTCCGGCGCCCGGGTTCCTGGCCGGGTTGCGCCAGCTTTGCGACCGTTACGGCAGCCTGCTGATTTTCGACGAGGTGATGACTGGGTTCCGGGTGGCGCGGGGCGGCGCGCAAGAGTTGTACAACGTCAAGCCGGATCTGACGACGCTCGGCAAGATCATCGGCGGCGGGATGCCGGTCGGCGCGTTCGGCGGCCGGCGGGCGATCATGGAACAACTGGCGCCGCTGGGGCCGATCTATCAGGCTGGCACCCTGTCGGGGAACCCAGTGGCGATGACGGCGGGTCTGGTGACGCTGGATTTGCTCTCCGCGCCGGATTTCCATGTCCGACTCGCCGCCAAAACCCAGCGGCTGTGCGAGGAACTGGCGGCGGCGGCCAGCGAGAACGGCGTGCCGCTGACGACAAATCACGTCGGCGGAATGTTCGGGATGTTCTTTACGACGGAAACCGTCACGACTTACGCGCAAGCGGTGGCTTGCGACGTCAAGCGGTTCAGGAAATTTTTCCACGGCATGTTGGCGGAAGGCGTTTATCTGGCCCCGTCGGCGTTCGAGGCGGGCTTCATGTCCGCGGCGCACACCGAGGAGGATCTCGACGAGACCCTCGCCGCCGCCCGGCGGGTGTTCGTGCGCCTTTGATTACGGGGATTTGACTCGGAGGATTCGCCATGCCCCAACTCGCCGAATCGTTGATCACGCCCGCCGACTATCTGGCGCGGGAGCGTCGTTCCGAAGTCAGGAGTGAGTATCTCAATGGTCGCGTGTATGCGATGAGCGGCGCCAGTCGCGAACATAACCGGATCACCATCAACCTGAGCGCGATGCTCCATTCTCGACTCAAGGGCAAACCCTGCGAACCTTTCTCCGGCGATCTGCGCGTCAAGGTGAGTCCCACCGGTCTGTACACGTATCCCGATGTCATCGTCGCCTGCGGCGAATCCCGTTTCGAGGACGAGCATGTAGACACCCTGCTCGATCCCACGGTGATTATCGAAGTGTTGTCGGACAGCACCGAAGCCTACGACCGGGGCGAAAAGTTTGCCCATTACCGGGCGCTGGAATCGCTGACCGATTACTTGCTGGTTGCCCAGGATCGGCCGCGCATCGAGCACTTTGTCCGCCAACCCGACTCGCGCTGGCTGTATTCGGTCACCGATGGGTTGGACGAGCAAGTCGAAATCGCCACCCTCGATTGCGTATTGCCCTTGGCCGAAGTCTACGAGCGGGTGGTATTTTCGGAGTGACCCCACCCCGATGCGAACCGGCGGTAAATCATCAGACGTCTTTCCATCAACGCCGCAACCGCCAGTTGCCCAGCACGCCGATCGCGCCCAGGCCGAGAAACAGCAGCAGCGTCCACCACGGCATGCTGAGTCCCAGCAAGGTCCAGTCGATTTCAGCGCACTCCCCGGAACCGCTCAGCACCTCGCGAAGCGCCTCGACCAAGGGCAAGGTTTCCAACATGTAGTCCAAGCCGGGGCCACAGAGCGGGACTTCCTCCGGCGGCAAGCTCTGCAACCAGACATGGCGGATCGCCACGCCGGCGCCGACCGCCGCGGTGAGTCCCAGCAACACACCATACACCTTCGCGCCCCAACCCCGCGGGTCGTGCAGGAACGCCGCCAGGAACGCCAAACCGAGCGCGAACAGCGCCAGACGTTGAAAAATGCACAGCGGACAGGGTTCCAGACCGATCCCGTATTGCGCGTAATAGGCGAAGCCCAAGCCACCGAGACAGATCAGGAAGCTCCCGCCATTCAGCATTCGACGGGACCGCCAATCGAACCCGTTCGACGCGGCGGCGCCAACGATGGATGAATCGTGCATGGGACTCCTCAATGAAACGCTGGCGAACTCTCAGGCCGGATGCGTGACCCGGTCTGAATGACCCAAATTTCGCTCCGGCGCAACCCGGTCGCGAACCCGTTGTTTGACTTCCCTGGCTTCGGGAAACCGCCCTTCCCGCTGGCGCGACCAGATCAGTTCCTCGCCGACCCGGATTTCAAAGATTCCCCCGGCGCCGGGACACAGCGCCACTTCGCCCAACTCGGCTTCGAACGTGGTCAACAGTTCCTGCGCCAGCCAGGCGGCGCGCAACAACCAGCGGCATTGCGTGCAATAGGTGATGCTCACCCGCGGCTTTGGTTCCATCGACTTTCCGCTCGCAGATTGTTGAGATAGGCGACTCCGCCCAGTTGGCGCATCTGCCGTTCGATCCAGCGCTGGCGATTGAGCACGCGAGCCGACGGTCGATCCACCCGGTAACCGGTCGGATTCGGCAGCACCGCCGCCAACCGCGCGGCCTCGCTGGCGGTCAAGCGGGCGGCGGGCTTATTGAAAAACCGCTGGCTGGCGGCTTCCACGCCGAAAGTGTGCTCGCCGAACTCGGCGATGTTCAGATAGACTTCCAGAATCCGCTGCTTGGGCCAGAGCCACTCCAGCCACACCGTGAACCAGGCCTCCAGGCCCTTGCGAATCATGCTGCGCCCCGGCCACAGAAACAGATTCTTCGCCACCTGCTGGCTGATGGTGCTGGCGCCGCGCAACGGCCGGCCGGCTTGCCGGTTTCGCCATACCGCCTGAATGGCCGTGAAATCAAAGCCGGCGTGGTCGGGAAATCGTTGATCCTCCGCCGCGATCACCGCCAGCGCCGCATACGGGGAAATGTCGTCGAGGGGCGTCCACTGGTAACGAATCGCCATGCCCTCCCCGGCCGACAGGGCCCGCACTCCGCTCTGGATCATGAAACTGGAGGTCGGCGGCGGAATCCAGCGCAACGCCAGCACCAATAACACCGACGCCAGCGCGCTCGCCCACAGCCCGGTCCACACCCCCCGGATGATCCGCATCCACCAGCGCCGCTTCGGCGACGGCGGGGGACCCGACGGACGGCGACCGCCGCGCCCGAACGGCCATGATTTCAGAAAATACCCCATGCGACCCCCGTGGCCATGGTCTCGCCCAACTCCTCGCAGGCTTGCAGGATCTCGGGCGTCAGTTCGCCGCGGGCGATGATCGGGTCGCACACCGATTTGAGCGGATAGCCGCGGGCGATGCGTTCGATGCTGGTCAACGCGCCGGCGCCGTCGTTGCCGGCGCTGATAAACACCGCATACGGCAACCCCTCGACCAAGCCTTGGGCGGGATAGTAGGTGCGATCCAGAAAATTTTTCAACGCGCCGGACATGTAACCGAAGTTTTCCGGGGTCCCCAACAGCAGGCCGTGCGCCCACAGCAGGTCATCCAAACCCGCGCGCAGGGCCATCCTTACCCGGGTTTCCACTTCCGGCACGCGCCGCGCGCCGCGCGCCACCGCGCGCGCCATGGTCCGGGTATGGCCGGTCTGGGAATGATAAACGATCAACAGATGTCGGGCGGCGCTCATCAAACTTT
>DAIRDI010000349.1:0-3554 GCA_036796235.1 Candidatus Competibacteraceae bacterium
CTGACCAAGGAACAGGCGACCCTGTACGCCGCCGTGGTGCAACAGGCGGAAGCGGTGCTGGCGGGCGTCGAGGATCTGATGAGCCGCCGAGGTTTGATTCTGAGCACCTTGCTCCGTCTCAAACAGGTCTGCAACCATCCGGCGCAGTTCCTGGCCGATCATTCCGCCGTGCCGGGCCGCTCCGGCAAGCTGGCGCGGCTGACGGAGATGCTGGAAGAGATTCTGGAGCAGGACGAGCGGACCCTGGTGTTTACCCAGTTCGCCGAGATGGGGCATTTGCTGCAAGCGTATTTGCAGGAGCATCTGGCGCGGGAGGTGCTGTTCCTGCACGGGAGCTTGTCCAAGACCCAGCGCGACCGGATGGTGGAGCGCTTTCAGAACGCGCCGGACGGGCCGCCGGTGTTCATCCTGTCCATCAAGGCCGGCGGCACGGGACTGAACCTGACCCGCGCCAATCATGTGGTGCATTTCGACCGCTGGTGGAATCCGGCGGTGGAGAATCAGGCCACCGACCGCGCGTTCCGCATCGGCCAGAGCCGGCAGGTGGAGGTGCATAAATTTGTCTGTCTGGGGACCGTCGAGGAGCGGATCGACGAACTGATCGAACGCAAGCGTTCCTTGGCGGAGCGGGTGGTGGGCAGCGGCGAGGCGTGGCTGACCGAACTGTCCACCGCTGAATTGCAGGATCTGTTCCGGCTGCGCGCCGAAGCTGTGGGGGAATGAACGATGGGTTATTACGACTATTATCCGCCGAGCCGGCCGCGCCGGGTCGAGGGTGGCATCAAGGCGCAAAGCCAGCGCGGGGCGTTCGCCAGCCGTTGGTGGGCCAAACGCTGGATCGCGGTCTTGGAGGGATTCCACATCGGCGCTCGCCTCGGGCGGGGCCGAAGTTATGCGCGCAAGGGCCAGGTGTTGGATATTCAGATCACCCGCGGCGAGGTGAAGGCTCGGGTGCAGGGTTCGTCCGCCACGCCGTATCGGGTGAGCATCCAACTCAAGCCGCTGCGCGCGGCCGACTGGAAGCAACTGACCGAGGCGATGGCGGCGGAGGCGCGGTTCAGCGTCAAGTTGCTGGCCGGGGAAATGCCCGCCGATATCGAGGAGGTGTTCCAGGCCCAGGGCTTGGCGCTGTTTCCCAAGGCCCATGACGACTTGGTCACCGAGTGTTCCTGTCCGGACTGGTCGAACCCCTGCAAGCACATCGCGGCGGTGTACTACCTGATCGGCGAGGCGTTCGATAACGACCCCTTTCTGATGTTCAAGCTGCGGGGCATGGAGCGGGAGCCGTTGCTGGCGCAACTGGGACAGGTGGAGACCGACGATGACGGCTGGGCGCCGGCGGAACCCGAACCCCTGCCCGAAGACCCGCAAGCGTTCTGGACGCTGTCGCCGTTGCCGGCCACCCTGGTCGGACCCTTGCACTCACCCACCGCGCCCGCCGCCCTGCTGCGGCGCGTGGGACCGTTCCCATTCTGGCGCGGCGAGGCTTCGCTGCTGGAGGCGTTGGAGCCGGTCTATGCGGCGATGGGAAGGAGCGCGCGCGCGGCGCTGGGCGGGGCGAACAGCGGAGAACCTTGAGAAGGAGAGAGGGTAGTGTTCTCGTTGTGGATATGAAGATCTACAAGCCGTTGATTATTTGATGGTCGGTCAGTGAGATATCCATATATCGAGCACTACCGCTGTACCGATCAAGATTCTTAGGGGCGCCCGGCCGTGCGCCCCTAAAGGTGTGGATTTTAGGACTCGGCCGCCCGACAGAACTCGATCAAGCCCAGCGTGGAGCCGTCGTGTCCGGCCGCCGGGCGGTCGCCCTTCAACTCCGGCAGAATGGCGTTGGCCAACTGCTTGCCCAGCTCCACCCCCCACTGATCGAAGGAATTGATGTTCCAGATCACCCCTTGGGTAAACACCTTGTGTTCGTACAGCGCCAGCAGCGATCCCAAGACTTGCGGGGTCAGACGGCGGTAGAACAGGCTGGTGCTTGGCCGGTTGCCAGGGAAAACCTTGTACGGCAGCAGCTTCTCCAGCGCCTCGCCGCTCAAGCCCTGCTTCTCCAAATCGGCGCGGGCCTGCGCCTCGGTTTTACCGACCATGAGCGCCTCGGCCTGGGCCAAACAGTTGGCCAGCAGAATGGGATGATGGTCGCCGATCGGATTCGGGCTGTGCGCCGGCGCCAGAAAATCCGCTGGGACCAGGTGCGTGCCCTGATGCAAGAGCTGGTAAAACGCGTGCTGGCCGTTGTTGCCCAAGCCGCCCCACAGAATTGGCCCGGTATCGACCGCGACCTGTCGACCGTCGCGGTCGATGGTCTTGCCGTTGCTCTCCATGTCCAGTTGTTGCAGATAATCAGGCAAGGAACGCAGATAGTCGTCGTAGACCAGCGTCACCTGGCTGGCGGCGCCGAAAAAGTCGATGTACCACACGCCGAGCGCGGCCAGAATCACCGGCAGATTCTCTTCCAGCGGCGCGGTGCGGAAGTGCTCGTCCATCGCGTGCGCGCCGTCGAGCAATTCCGTGAAATGCTCCACGCCGAGATACACCATGACCGGCAGGCCGATGGCCGACCACAGCGAATAACGCCCGCCGACCCAGTCCCAGAACTCGAACATGTTGGCGGTATCGATGCCGAACTTGCTCACCCCCTCGGCGTTGGTGGACACCGCGACAAAATGCTTGGCCACCGCCGACTCATCGCCCAGCTCCTTGATCAGCCAGGCCCGGGCGGTGTGGGCGTTGGTCATGGTCTCCTGGGTGGTGAAGGTCTTGGAGGCGACGATAAACAGGGTGCTCTCGGGATCGCACTCAGCCAGGACGTGGCTGATGTGCGCGCCGTCCACGTTGGAGACGAAATGCATCCGCAAGGTGGGATCGCCATACGGCTCCAGCGCCTCGCAGATCATCTTCGGCCCCAAGTCGGAACCGCCGATGCCGATATTGACGACGTCGCGGATGCGCTTGCCGGTCTGGCCGCGCCATTTTCCCCGCCGAATCTGGTCGGAGAACTTGCGCATGTGCTCCAGCACTTCATTCACGCCCGGCATCACGTCCTGGCCATCGACGAAGATCGGTCGGTTGCTCCGATTGCGCAAGGCGACGTGTAACACGGAACGGCGTTCGGTGTGGTTGATCATCTCACCGGCGAACATCCGCTCGATCCAGGCCGGTACGTGCGCCTGGCGGGCCAGTTCGATCAGCAGGCCGAGGGTTTCCCCGGTGATGCGGTGCTTGGAAAAATCCACCAACAAATCGCCGAAGCGGCGGGAGAACGTGGCGAAACGCTCGGGATCGGCGGCGAACAGATCGCGCAGGTGCAGGTCGGTGACAACGGCATGGTGGGCGTTCAACTCTTGCCAGACCGGCAGGTCGCTGGGAGCGGACATGGACAGCTTCCTTTATGGAGGTTGTTGAAGGGCTGACGAAACCGGATCAGCGCGGACCATGTTCCGACGAACGGCGACGTCATCGCGTCGCCAGCGCCCGCACATGGCCCTGATGAATACTATAGTTTCCCCAAGGGTAGCTGTCGAATCGCGCGCTCGGTCCATTTAGAATGT
>DAIRDI010000350.1:0-3521 GCA_036796235.1 Candidatus Competibacteraceae bacterium
CCCGCCAGCAGGGCGCGGGCCGACTCCACCTTGCCGGGGGTCATCCGCCGTTTGCGCCCCCCGACCCGGCCGCGCGCCCGCGCCGCCGCCAGGCCGGCCTGGGTGCGCTCGACGATCAGCTCCCGCTCCATCTGCGCCAGCGAGGCCATGATGTGGAAGAAGAACCGCCCGGTCGGGGTGGTGGTGTCGATCCCGTCGGTCAGGCTGCGAAACTGCACCCCGCGCCCGGCCAGGTCGCCGACCAGCTCGACCAGGCCCTTGACCGAGCGCCCCAGCCGGTCCAGCTTCCAGATCACCAGCACGTCCCCGGCCCGCAGGTGCGAGAGGGTCTCCGCCAGCCCCGGCCGCTGGGCGGCGGTCCCGGAAGCGTGGTCGGTGAAGAGCCGCGCGCAGCCCGCCTGGGTCAGGGCGTCGCGTTGCAGGTCCAACGATTGCTCGGCGGTGGACACCCGGGCGTAGCCGATCAGCATGGGGGGCGTTCTCCTTCTCGAAACTCACCCACGATTATAGTCGTGAGAAAATCATTTCGAGAATGTTTTTTGAGAATCCATCCGCCCGCTTTTTCGGCGTTTTGAAAAGGGCGGGCGGGTCGTTCTCGCAAACCACCGTTTGTGAGAAGGGGGGGCGATGCCGAATTTCAGTCGCGAGTGCTGGATGTATGGCTTCCATGCGCTGCTGGGTCTGCTGCTGGGGTTGCCGACGTTGGGACTGATCGGCGACTGGCTCTTGGGGGCGCCCGAGGCGTTTCTGTTCTTTCTCGCCGGGTTGTTCTGGTTTTCCATCGGTTCGCTGTTGCCGGTCGTCGCGCTCGGGTGGGCGGCGCTGGTCGGCTATTGGCTGTGGACCGGCGACGCGCGTCGGCGGCGCTTTCTGGGGGCTTGGTACGCGGGCGCTGCCTTGACCCTGCTCCCCTTCTGGCCGCTGTCGGACTTCACCGCCGTCACGGTGGCGCTATCGCTGGCGGGCGTCCTGGCGACGACCCTCGTCCTGCCGCTCGGCTATGGGCGTTAGGCACGGCGGTTTCCAGGGGGGACCGGGCCTAGTCATTTTTCAAAGCCGCCGTCAGCGTATCGCCGAAGTGAGAGTCAGCCGGCAGTCGAGTGCGGCCGCCGGGCGCGGGACCACGGCGCGACGCCGCCCGGCGTTCCCGCCGTGCCCGGCCATCGGGGACCGGTCGGTCGTGGCGCGCACTGCCCTCCATCGCCGTCGGCTTCGACGATGGGCAACGGGCTGAAGTCGGCTTTGACCAGGTTGCTCGCCCGGTTCGAGGGGGCGCTTGAGCAGTGCTGAAGTCGACTTGGAAAAATGACACCGGCACCTACCGGCGCCGAGAAATACAGCCCCCACGCCCGGGCGGTGATCGCCCTGGGCCGTTATTACTTGGGATTGCCGTTTCTCCAGCTGGAACAGGATCAAGCCCTGGTCGGGCAGAACTCAGGGGACGTTCTCAGCCAGCTGGCGAGCTAACGTCAGGCCGGTCAGTACCGGATTGACCGAACCGACAGTGGGAAAGATCGACTGATCGCAAGCGTAAGCATTGGCGATATGATGGAAGCGGCCGATCGAGTTAGTCACCGATGTGGCCGGATCGTCGCCCATCCAGAGGGTTCCCGCCTCGTGATAAGTGGTGCCGAGCCCCCGGCGCCATTCGGGGGAGGGGCGATTCAAAGGGAACGGCACCGTCTGCCAGCCGCCGTCATAGAGGTATTCGATGTTGCCGGCCCCACCTGCCACCGTCTGGGCCAGGGCGAGGCAGGCCTGATCCATCGCCTGCCAGGTCTGGTTGTCGGCGGCACTGAGCTGGAGGTGAACGTAGGCGCGGGGTACGCCGAACTGATCGCTTTCGAAGGGGCTGAGGTTAATCCAGCTCGTCGTCCCGTTCGGCACTGGCGTCGTCCGGTCGCCGTGCATTTCCCCGATCCCGCGCAGGGTAATGGTGATCCAGTTGGGGTCGTCGTTGATCAACTGCTCGTTGAGGAAATCCAGGTCCGGGATCATCCGGAACAGCAGCTCGTCGGAGCCCTGCGGATGGGCGGACGCCGTAACCTGGATGTGGAAGCGGCCCGAGGGTGCGAGGCCGCGCACCAGCAACGCCGCCGTCTCTACATTGGTCGGCAGCGACGGTAGAGCGGAGCGGCGGATTCGCACCGTAAAGTCGCTGCGCACGTGCGCCATCAAGTTGCGGCCCATCAGCGCTGTTGGAAACGAATGCAGCGCAAGCCGGGTTGTCTCGATGGCGCTGGCGGCGAGGATCACGGCGCAGCCGGGCGAAACAGGAAGCGTCATCTCCCGTCCGGCGCTGACGACACTGACCGATTGGACGATTCCGCCGGCCGCGTTCAGCCTGATAGCGTTCGTCTTTGGAACCAGGAACAGCCGACGCTTTGCATCGCTGCCGCCCGACTGGTCTACATCATACCGGATCGCTTCGACCAATATCGGCAGCGCGCTGTACTTGTCGAAGCTAAATAAGCCCGATGCGGGAGAGCTGCCCTGCACCGCCATTGGCGCCTCCTGCACGCCATTGGTGCCGAGCCCCGTCTCGATGTTAGCAACGACGACGCCCGCTGTCTGAAACCTCGCCTGTAACGCGTTGAAGAGAGGGCCAGAGATGAAATCGGTGGTCGGCGTCACGCCCGTCTCTTCCTCCACCGCCGCATAATGGCCGTTAAGGTAGACCGCCGCCGCCGCAGGCCAAGAGGCGAGGTCGCCCCCAGTCATCCTCGGACACCAGCCGCCCCAGTAGATCGACTTGCCTCCGGTAGAGTAAGCGAGACCGGGGAATTCGACGTTGCCACGCCAAGGCATACCCCAGACAAAAGCCCGTGCGGTGCCGGTGTCGCTGGACGGCGAAATCGGCGAAGGAACGGGCAAGCCGATGCGCGCCAAGTTCTGGATGTGCTCGGAGACCAGAAACTGGCCCGCGTCCAGCAGCAAGATACGCTTTCCAGGGCGAAGCCGAAATAGCTTGGTAGCGCAATAGGCACCGTACATGCCGCTGCCGACAATCACGGCATCGAAGGGTGGCCCGCCGTTTTGGGTGGCTTCTTCCCAAGTATTGCAGATGAACCGGCCGAGCACGTCAAGCGAGAAATCGGTGCTCTGGAAAGCGACGCTATCCGCAGCCGGGACGAGTCGTGGTAACGGCATGACGTACCTCCTTCAGTTCTGTTTGGAGCCTCCGGTATCCCGAAGTCCACATCGCGCGATAAAAACTCTCCAATTGCAAATCTATCTGTGTAGGAGCCGGCTTGCCCGCGATGATGGTAGTCCGCTATCGCCGTCAAGCCGGCTCATAAAACCATATAAGCTAACTTTATTACATGAAACGCTGAAGTGGGTGTCATTTTTCAAAGTCGACTTCGGCGGTGATCGAGCGCTCCCTCAAGCCGGGAGTCATTTTTCACCGCCGATGGCTGCCGGTTATCAAAGTGAGGGTCAGCAGGCGGTCGAGTGCGGCCGCCGGGCGCGGGACCCGGGCGCGGCGGTGCGCCTCGTTCCAGTCCGGCTCGGCGATGGGG
>DAIRDI010000351.1:0-3510 GCA_036796235.1 Candidatus Competibacteraceae bacterium
GCTGGTGGCGGCCGGCGCGGCGGGCTGATTCGCGCCGAGTTGAGATAACCAGTTTTGTAGGTTGGGTTAGGCCGTAGGCCGTAACCCAACATTTTGATTATGTTGGGTTACGCGCTACGCGCTAACCCAACCTACATCCTCCCTCGCTCCAAGGAGAGAAGCGAACCGTGACGTGTTGTTGTTTTAAGCGATCATTTTTGACTGTAACTGCTGTAACTATTGATTATCCCTAACCTTGAGGAGAAATCCTATGTTGAAGAACTATCGCAAATTGACCGGCCCAGTCCTGCTAGCGACCACCTTGTTGGTAGGCAGTCTCGCGCTGGCGGCGGATGCCAAGAAGCCGTCCGGGACAGTCGTGATCGACGAGACGCAGTTCGCGTTCATTCTGGGCGGCAGCCTGGGTGGTGGCACCTTGACTTTCCAGGGCCAGGAATATCCCTTCAAGGTCGGTGGTCTGACGGCGGGCGCCAACGTGGGGATTTCGAAGATGAGCGCCGCCGGTGAAGTCTATGATTTGCGAGAGGTCTCGCAATTCCCTGGCACCTACACCAAGCTGGATGTCAGCATCACGCTGGGTGGCGGCGTGGGCGGGTTGCATCTCAAGAACGAGCACGGTGTGATCATGCGCCTGGAGTCGCGGACCCAAGGCTTGCAGTTGAACGTGGGATCGGCCAGCGGCATCAAGGTCACGATGGAATAGATGCCTGTTCCCGGTAGGGGTCGCCTCGCCGCCCATGTGGCAAGCGCCCCCCGCATCAAAACCTATCCGATCAGGAGAGCCGCATCATGGCCATTGAAATTCCCCGTCCCCCGCTCAAGGGTAAGAAGGCGCTGGTCGCTGGTATCGCCAACGAGCATTCCATCGCCTACGGCTGCGCCAAGGCGTTCCGCGAACTGGAAGCCGACCTGGCCATCACCTATCTCAATGAAAAATCGAAACAGTTCGTCGAGCCGCTGGCGCAAGCGCTGGAAGCGCCGATCTTCATGCCCCTGGATGTGAGTCAGCCGGGCCAGATCGAAGCGTTGTTCGAGGAAATCACCCGCCAATGGGGCCGGCTCGACATCCTGGTCCACGCCATCGCCTTCGCCCCCAAGGCTGACCTGCAGGGTGGAATACTCAATTGTTCGGCGGAAGGCTTCGCCCAGGCGATGGACATTTCCTGCCACTCCTTCATCCGTATGGCCAAGCTGGCGGCCCCGCTGATGACTGAGGGTGGCGCGATGTTCGCCATGAGCTACCACGGTGCGGCGCACGTGGTGCCAAACTACAATGTGATGGGGCCGGTCAAGGCGGCGCTGGAATCCGCCTGCCGCTATCTGGCCTACGAACTGGGCCGGGAAGGCATCCGGGTCCACGCCATCTCGCCGGGGCCGCTCAAGACTCGCGCCGCGTCGGGATTGAAAGACTTCGATCTGCTGCTCAACGAGGCGGTGGAGCGCGCGCCGCTCGGCGAACTGGTGGACATCATGGACGTCGGCTTCACCTGCGCCTACCTGGCCACGCCCTACGCCCGCCGCCTGACCGGCAGCACGGTGTACGTGGACGGCGGCGTGAACATCATGGCGTGAGGGCGGGCTATCGCCTTGGGGTCGCCAGCGAGCGGCGGACGTGAGTCCGCTGTTTCCGCGCCAGCCGATAGCGCCGACGCCGTTCCGGGAAACAGGGGGCTGACGCCCCCCGCTCGCGGACCGACCGCGCCGCCCCCGCGGGGAGAGAAGAGTTTTTATACAGGCTCTTTAAGGAGAACAATCATGCCGTTTCGCTTGCTGCAATCGATTTTTTCCGGTCCCAGCCCCTCCGGCAAGTTTGACAAGGAGTTGATGCTGCGCGGCATCGAACGGGTGGTGGACGGCACCGATCCCCGCCTGCGAGCGGTGAGTCACTACCGGCGCAAGCTGTGGGAGCCGGTGGAGCACGCCATCGACTATGTGGTGAACTTCGTCAACGCCCTGCCGCCCGCCATCGCCGCTGATCGCCAGGGCTACCTGGCCGATCCCCGGTTGCGCGCCCTGTTCGCCTCGCCCGAGAGTTTGCGAGAAATCCTGAGTTTCAGCGACGGGACCCGGAACTACCTGAAACAGGCCCCTACTCCCTTGCCCGCGGACCTGTACGCGGGCCTCGGCGCGGCGCGGGTCGAGAAGACCGTGCTCGGGATCGATCTGGACGGAGACATCCTCCGGAGGGACGTGCCGCAAACCGTGGTCAACTTCTGCGACCACCGGGTAGTTTTCCTCACCGACAACGAGCAGGACACCCGCCGGGAACTTATGCGGCGCGCCGCCGATTACCTGATCGAAACCGCCTTGGGGCGCCTGACCGCCAGCCGCGTCCAAAAGACCCAACTGGAACAGCAACAACGCAAATTGCTCCAGCAAAAGGCCGGCCTCCTGAAGAAAGCCCAGGTCGGTTTCGAATCTCTGGCGGAATCGGCCACGGCGGAGCCGGTCGATTTGCCCGCCCTCGAACGGCAGCTTCAGGACCTCGAAACCGAACTGAGCCAACTGCGCGCCGATTCAGCCACGCTCGACAAACATCTCGCCAAAGTCGCCGCCACGCTGAGCGAACCGGAAAAGTATCTACGGCTGGAGTCGATCGCGCTCACCCTGGATCACATGAACACCAAGGTGCCCGCCGACTCGCCCCGGGTTGCCAACGCGATGACTTTCCAGGAAATCGTGCTGGGGAAAGACCGTCGTGTCGCCGCGTTGTTCGTCCGCTTCCCCAGCAACCAATTGTTGCCGCAACCCGATTTCTTCGAGGAGGCCAACCGATTGCTGCAATCGGTCCGCTGAGTCGGACGCCACTCGATGCGGATTGCCGCATTCCGCCCCTGTTTGCCTGACACTGTTTTCCGGAGACTTTCCCATGAGCGATCAAACCCCAAAAACCCCCGATGTCGCCTCCGCGATCAAGGAACTGCGTCGTTATCTGCTGGAAAAAGGTCACCACTTCGAGCGCGGTCCCCGCTACGAAGGCCAAGCCAAAGCGCTGTCCAGCGTGGCTCAGGCGGTGAAAACCTATGAAGGGATGGGTTACATCAAATATATGCAGGTCGGTAACCCGCCGGTCTACGCGATGCTGGCGCGTGGCCATCATGAGGCGCATATCTTCCAGCCGCAAGATCCGCAAATCCGGGAATGGCTGGAGGATGATGGGAAGGCGTTGAACGATCCGACCGTGCGCGCGTACCTGTTACAGAGCGCCGGGTTGAGCGAGAGCGATGTTCCGGTCGCCAGCAAACCGCAACGCTTTCGCATCACTGAGGTGGATGGCGTGTTCATCATCACCAGCGAGGAGGCATGACCCGAGCGGCGGTGACGACGGGATGGATGTCGGGCGAAGGTTGAATCGGGTGGAACCCATCGGGCTGTAACAGGATGGCCATTTTTTATAGAACGGCCGCCTCCGCGAGGCGTCGAGCAACGATAACCATGAGAGATATCCTGAAAGTCCATGATCTAAACATGCCGCCCTGGCTGATTCCGCTGGTGTATGTGGGCGCGACC
>DAIRDI010000352.1:0-3506 GCA_036796235.1 Candidatus Competibacteraceae bacterium
CCGGACTGGGTTGTTCGGCGACGGCGGTGATCGGGGCGTTTCTGGCGGTGGAGCCGGATGCTTTTTTGGCGACGGCGGCGGGACTGGCGACATTCGGCGTGGCCGGGGAACTGGCGGCGGAACAGGCGCGGGGACCGGGCAGCTTGCAGGTGGCGTTGCTGGATGCGTTGTATGGGCTGGATCGGGCGACGTTGATGGCGCGGCTGAAAATTAAAGGATGACCATCAGTTGAGGTCGTTAAAATCAGGCAACGTATCGCCTGAAGGGCCCGAGGGATTGCTGTCTCTCATGCGGCTTTCGCAAGGTTTTGATTGACCACCCGCCAAAAGATGGAAATCTTTTTTTGCTGATGATCGAAAAAATCCTCGAAAAATCCCGCTTCATTTAATGGCTTTGGATAAGCATATTGTTCTCCATCCTCGCCAAATTCCGTTACCCAATCCGAGGGATAATGAGAATCGACGATTTGGAAAAGCTCGGAGGGATATAGGTAGGGTTGCCCGGCGTCGTTCAGGATTCGGTAATCATCGGCCTCAATCCCGATTACGAAATAGGGCTGATCTTCAGAGAGATCGGTATAATCTGGGTGTGCGGTTTTCAGCTTGACAATCATTTCTCTTTAACCACTTTTAGTTTCGATTCAAATCGGCCGATTCCGTAATGTTCGTACCAGTGGTATTCATAAATCGTTCCTTCGCTCTCGAAAACGGGGCTGCTCTTCTTAACCCATTGTGACTTTTTACCGCCATACTGGGCGATTAATCTCTGAATATCCCGAATGCGCTCGCCTTTGGCAATGACTCGCGACTGGGCAATGAGTGCTTTCGTCAGTTTGATCAATCCTGCCTCCAACCGGGCCCGACCACCACGCACAGTATCGTGCTCCTTCCCTGCGGGCCGTGTCAAAGGCTGGCTGCCTCCTGCGCGGGAGTCCGGAGGCGCCGCCAGAGCCGGTTGCGCCAAGCCCTTTTTGGCGCTCGGATCAGGCCCACATGACCGAAGGCGCGTACGTGCAAGTGACCGGCAAACTTCCAGTCGGGATGCCAGCCGCGCACCATGACCGAACTCTCGCAATTCACGCTGATCCTTCCGAAAACAGCGCAGGATTGAGGACGCTCCTCGAACAGGAGCAAGGTGCTTTCACGGAAGCAGTTGATCCGCCGCCACACCACATCACCCTGGAAAATTGGAGTCTGCCTAAGATGCTTTCGCCAAAATTTTGGCGGCTATTTTTTGAAGTCTACGAAGCATTGCCCCGGCAGGGACCGGGCAACCGGGCTTGCGCCGCCAGAGCCCTCAGCCTCTGCGGGGCGCTCCCGCCGGCGCCGGCGATTCTCGACCTGGGTTGCGGCGTCGGCGGGCAAACCCTGCACCTCGTCGAACTCACGTCCGGTTCCATCGTCGCTATCGACAACCACGCCGCAAGCATCGAGCGGCTTCAAGCGATCCTGGTCGAGCGCGGGCTTACCGAGCGCGTGCGGGCGCTGGTCGGCGACATGGCCCGGCCGGAGCAGCCCCCGGAAAGTTTCGACCTGATCTGGTCCGAGGGAGCGCTTTACAACATCGGTATCGAGAACGCTTTGCGGCTTTGCCACGGACTGCTGCGCCCTGGCGGCCGCCTCGCTTTCACCGACGCGGTCTGGAGAAAGGAAAACCCGCCCCCGGAAGTCAGGGCGAGCTTCGCCGCGGACTATCCGGCCATGGGGCGGGCGGAGGCCATTGAGGCGCTCATAGCGAACCAAGGTTTCGAACCGCTCGGCCGCTTCACCCTGCCGGACGAGACGTGGTGGAGCGACTTTTATACCCCGATGCAACGACGCCTTGCCGAGCTGCGCGACCGGTATGCCGACGATGCCGAAGCCTTGGCGCTACTCGATCAAATCGCCCAAGAACCCGAGATGCACCGTCGGTATTCAGATTATTACGCCTATGAGTTCTTCATCGCACGCCGGCCTCTGAATGCAGCCGGCCAACCTTGACCTTTTGCGAGGTTGGGCGCTCAGCGCGTCCGGCCGCCGCTCCCGCCGCGCAGGGCCAGCGTGACGACGATCACCGCCACGGTGACGAACAGCACGATCAGGGTCGCGAGGGCGTTGATCTGGGGCGAGACGCCCATCCGCACGCTGGAGTAGATCACCATCGGCAGGGTCGTCGAGCCCGGTCCGGAAACGAAGCTGGCGATCACCAGGTCGTCCAGCGAGAGGGTGAAAGCGAGCAGCCAGCCGGAGAGCAGGGCGGGAGCGATCAGGGGCAGGGTGATGCGCAGGTAGACGGTCAGCGGCCGGGCGCCCAGATCCATCGCCGCCTCTTCCAGGGAACGGTCCATCTGGGCCAGGCGGGCGCGCACCACGACCGCCACATAGGCCATGCTGAAGGTGAGGTGGGCGATGGTGATGGTGGTGAAGCCGCGCCCGTCCGGCCAGCCGATGGCTTGTTGCATCGCCACGAACAGCAGCAACAGCGAGAGGCCGATGATGACGTCGGGCATGACCAGCGGCGCGGTCAGCAGCAGCTCGAAGCCGCCGCGCCCGCGAAAGCGCCCGTGACGCACCAGGGCGTTGGCCGCCAAGGTGCCGAGCACCACGGCGAAGGTGGCGTTGGTCGCGGCGATGCGGATGCTGAGCCAGGCGGCATCGAGCAATTGCTGGTTGCGCAGCAGCTCGCCGTACCACTTAGTGGAAAAACCGGTCCAGACGGTCACCAGGCGCGATTCGTTGAACGAATAAACGATCAGCAGCAGGACCGGCACGTAGAGAAAGGCGTAGCCGAAAGCCAGCACCGTGTAGAGAGGCCAGCGCCGGCGGTTCACGAGCCGCGGGCCTCGGCGCGCTGTTGCCAGCGTTGCATCAGTACGAAGGGCACCACCAGCAGCCCGAGCAGCACCATCGCCAGCGCCGCCGCCAGCGGCCAGTCCTTGTTGGAAAAGAACTCGGTCCACAGCATCCCACCGACCATGAGGGTCCGGGGGCCGCCGAGCAGATCCGGGATCACGAACTCGCCGACCACCGGGATGAACACCAGCATGCTGCCGGCGATGATGCCGGCGCGGGACAGCGGCAGGGTGATCCGCAGAAAGGCGCGCCAAGGCCGGCAGCCGAGATCGGCGGCGGCTTCGAGCAGGGAGCGGTCGAGGCGGGTCAGGTTGGCGTACAGCGGCAGGATCATGAACGGCAGATAGGAGTAAACCACGCCGATATAGACCGCGACCTGGGTATGGAGAATGGCGAGCGGCTCGTCGATGACGCCCAGCCAGAGCAGGAAATTGTTCAGGAAGCCGTTGGCCTTGAGGATGCCGATCCAGGCGTAAACCCGGATCAAAAACGAAGTCCAGAAGGGCAGGATGATGAGCATCAACAGCACGAGGCGCCAGCGCTCCGGAGCGGTGGCGATGGCGTAGGCCATCGGATAGCCGAGCAGCAGACAGAGCAGGGTGCAGACCAGGGCCACCCGCAGGGAGTTGAGGAAGGCGACGAGGTACAGGTCATCCGCCCAGACCAGCATGAAGT
>DAIRDI010000353.1:0-3479 GCA_036796235.1 Candidatus Competibacteraceae bacterium
CGGCCACCTTGATGCCCAAGGGCGTCTTGATCCCGGTGGCCAGCATGTTGATCCGATTCTGGATCGGCATAACCCAGGCGTTGCTCAAGCCCGGCAACCGGACGATGCGGTCCAGTTCGGCGATGAGATCGGCGGTGGTCAACCCCGGTCGCCATTCCGAGCGCGGCTTCAATTGAATGGTGGTTTCAATCATGCTCAGCGGCGCGGGATCGGTGGCCGTCTCGGCCCGTCCGACTTTGCCCGAAACCCGCGCCACCTCCGGCACGGCGCGGATCAGTTTGTCGGTCTGCTGCATGATTTCCACCGCCTTGCCGATGGACACGGCGGGAAAAGTGGTCGGCATGTACAGCAGATCGCCCTCGTCCAGTTCGGGCATGAATTCCACCCCCAGCCGTTGCAGCGGCCACCAGGCGGTCAGGGTCAGCAAGAAAGCGACCCCCACGATCGTCCACGGCCGGCGCATGACCAGGGCCAAGACCGGTCGGTATCCGGCCATGAGCAGGCGATTCAGGGGATTGCGGTTTTCGGACAGAATATGCCCGCGCACCAGCAAGCCCATCAGCACCGGCACCAGGGTGATGGCCAGTCCGGCGGAAACCGCCATGGCGTAGGTCTTGGTGTAGGCCAGCGGGGCGAACAGCCGCCCTTCCTGCGCTTCCAGGGCGAACACCGGCAGGAAGCTGACCGTGATCACCAGCAGCGCGAAAAATAGGGGTGGACCGACCTCGACAGCGGCCTCCTGGACGATGCGCCAACGCTCGGCGGCATCGCGCGGCGTGCGCTTTTCCAGATGCTTGTGCAGATTCTCGACCATGACGATGGCGGCGTCGACCATGGTGCCGATGGCGATGGCGATCCCGCCCAGCGACAGGATGTTGGCGTTGATGCCCTGCCAATGCATGATGCCGAAAGCCGCCAGAATGCCGATCGGCAGGCTGATCAGGATGACCAGCGAGGAGCGCAGATGGAACAGGAACAGGGCGCAGACGATGACCACGACCGCGAATTCCTCGACCAGCTTGCCGCCGAGATTCCGGACCGCCCGCAGAATCAGATCGGAGCGGTCGTAAGTGGGAATGATCTCCACGCCTTCCGGCAAGCCGCGCCGCAGTTGGTCCAGCCGGGCTTTGACGCCTTCAATCGTGGTCAAGGCATTTTCGCCGGCGCGCATCACGATGATCCCGCCCACAACTTCGCCTTCGCCGTCCAGTTCCGCCGCGCCGCGCCGCAGTTCTGGCCCCAGCCGGATATCGGCCACGTCGCCGAGCAGGATCGGGGTGCCCGTGGCGCTTACGCCCAAGGGAATCTGCCGCAAGTCCGCCACGCCTTGCAGATAACCGTGCGAGCGCACCATGTACTCGGCCTCGGCCAGTTCGAGCACCGAACCGCCGACTTCCTGATTAGCGTTCTGAATCGCCATCCGCACTTGCGCGAGCGGCAGGTTATAGGCGCGCATCCGGTTGGGATCGAGCACGACCTGGTATTGCTTGACCATGCCACCGACCGTGGCCACCTCGGCGACGCCGGGCAGGGATTGCAATTCAAATTTCAGGAACCAGTCCTGCAAAGAGCGCAGTTGGGCCAAATCGTGGCGACCGGTGCGGTCCACCAGGGCGTATTCGTAAACCCAGCCGACCCCGGTGGCATCCGGTCCCAGCGCCGGTTGCGCCTGGGGCGGCAGACGCGGCGCGATCTGGCTCAGGTACTCCAACACCCGCGAGCGCGCCCAGTACAAATCCGTGCCATCGGCGAAGATCACGTAGACGAAGGAATCGCCGAAGCCGGAATAGCCCCGTACCGACACCGCGCCCGGCACCGCCAACAGCGCCGTGGTCAAGGGATAGGTTACTTGGCTTTCCACCACCTGCGGCGCCTGGCCGGGATAGGTGGTCTTGACGATGACTTGCACGTCGGATAGATCGGGCAGGGCGTCGAGCGGGATATTTTTGGCGGACCACGCGCCCCAGCCGGCCAACAGCAGGGCCGCAAGCGTGACCAGCAACCGGTTGTGAATCGACCAACGGATGACGGCGGCGATCATGGCCGCGACTCCGAAAGCTCGATCGCGTCGACCTCATACCGCCCGTCCGCTCCTTCGCGGATGCGGAAGCGCGCTTCGCCATCCACTTTTAGTCCGTCCAGCGATACGCCCTCGGCGACGGGAAAATCCATGGTCATCAACGGCCAGTTCAGTTCCGGAATCGGCTCGTGGGTCACGTTCAGGGTGCGTGAATCGATTGCAATCTCGTTGATCAACCCCTCGGTCCAGATCTCGGGTTTAGCGAGCGCCATCAGGCGTTGCATGCTGGCGCGGACGCTGCTCTCGGAATCGAGCAGAAATTGCGCCGAAGTGACGACCCGCTCGCCTTCCTCCAGTCCGGAACGGATTTCCACGTACTCGCCGGATTCCATGCCGGCCTCCACCGGGCGCGCCTCGAAGCGGCCTTCGCCGCGCGCGACGATCACCCGCTGTTCGGTTCCAGTGCGGATCAGGGCTTCACGAGGAATGTTGAGGACGCTGGCGCGCGGCGTGGCGTGAATCACGACCTCGGCGAACATGTTGAATTTGAGCCGTTCGCCGGGATTGGGAAAGCGCAGCCGGGCGCGCAGGGCGCGGGTCTTGGGGTCCACGTCGGGGTAGATGTACTCCACCGTCCCTTCCCAGACCTCGCCGGGCGCGTGCGGCAAGCGCACCTCGGTCTTTTGCCCGACCGCCAGCCAGCCGGCCTGCTGCTCGAAAACCTCGACCTGCACCCAGACGGTGGCGGGATCAGCCAGGGTCATCAGTTCCATTTCCGGCGTGACGTACATGCCCTCGCGGAGGTTGAGCGTCGAAATAATTCCATCCTGGCGGGCATGCACGGCGGTCAACTGCCCGACGCGCCGCTCTTTTTCCAGGCGTTCGATCTGACTCTCCGGGACCCCCAGCGCCAGCAAGCGATCGCGGGCCGACACCCGCAGCAGCGCGATTTCGCCGCGCAACGATTGCAGGTATTCCTGCTGGGCGCTGACCAAATCGGGAGCGTAAACCTCCATGAGCAGGTCGCCGCGCCGCACCCGCGCGCCCAGGGTGCGGACCTTGAGGTTCTCCACCCAGCCGCTGGCGCGCAGATGAACGTGGCTCAAAGCCCGCTCGTCGTAGTCGACATAGCCGACAGTCTCGATGCGCCGGGTCAAATCGCCGCGCTCGACGGCGGCGGTGCGCACGCCCAGATTGTTGACCACCTCCGGGGCGATGGTGAAACCGGGACCGGCTGAAGCGCCATCGTCGCCATCGGCGTAGACCGGGATGTAATCCATGCCCATATCGTCCTTGGCCGGCGTGTCGGAGAAGATGGTCGGGTTCATCGGATGGCGGTATTTGATTGGCTGGCGCTCGGTCGCTGGCGCAGCGGCGGAACCGATCGATGGCTCGTGACCGAGATGGACGAGCCAGGGTTGCAGGCGAGGCCCCAGCCACACGCCGGCGCCGAAAAGCA
>DAIRDI010000354.1:0-3479 GCA_036796235.1 Candidatus Competibacteraceae bacterium
TTTCTTTTGGAAACCAGCTCGTGATACTTCGGGTTGCTCTTGATGGCGTGAACCAGGTCGTGTTGCATGCGTGAGGTCCAAAAGTTGGAAGGTTTGAGGGTTGGAGGAGGATCGCGAAGGGGTCGAAACGACGGGGCCGCCAGCGGCGACAGTCGCTTCCTGAGCCAGGATCGGCGCAGCCATTCTCGATACGTTCTGGTTGATGATGAGCCGCGAAAGGACTTCGCGAGCGGTCGGAAGTCTAGTTGGGTTCGACGGCAAGTAAAAGGCTTGCCATACGGTTATTTTTATCGGAAGTTCTCGGGGGGCGCGAACGCGATTTCGAAAACCGCCAGGGGCGCGCGGCCCGCCGAATGGTTCTGGCGCGGCAGCGCCGCCTGTCGGGGAAAATAGCGGAAGGAGGCTCGACGTCAGAGCATGATGGTGCCGAATTCGCCCTGCATGCGGCCCTGTAGGTGTTTGGTGACGCGCATGGCGATCCGCAGGGATTCTTCTTCCAGCGGGGTTAATTCTTCAAGATTCAACAGCTTGTCCAGAGGCTGGCCTCTTTGCGCCTGACGCACCTGGTGGCCCAGGGTGAGGTCCAGCAGTTCGTCGTAGGCCGCCAGCACCGAATTCACCAGCGCGGCGTTCAGGCGGCCCAAGCGCACCAGGGCGCTGAAGCGATCGCCGGTGTTGGTGGCGTCGATCCCCTCGCTCAGGGCGTAGATGCGCGCGATATCCGCCAGAATGCGGGTGCCGTTGCGCTTGAGATCGATTTTGCCCTTGCGGTCCTTGTCGCTGGCGGTCACCAGCCGGTTGAACAGGCCCAGGGCTGGTTTCCCGGTGGCGTCGTCCTGAACCATCAGCGTGAGGAGGCGCGGTTTGTTCCGCAGTTCCTCGAAGACGTGGGCGCGCAGGGCGACCGTCAGGCGGTCGTCGCCGTACAGGGTTTCAAAGTCGAAGAAAATCGTCGACCAACGCGCCCTTTTGGCGGTGGGAATCTCGGCGATCTGGCTGAGCTGACGCCGCCACTCGGACAGGCTTTTGTGAAAGTCCGGGTTGCGCGCCATGATGTCGCCCGTGCACCAGTCGTAGCCGATTTCGTCCAGGCGATGGTTGACCCGGTCGCAAAAATTCATGAACCACGCCCGGGTCTCGGGCGCGTCGGTCTGCGGCCGGTCCGCCAGGATGATGCCGTTGTCCTGATCGGTGCCGATCATCATCTCCTTGCGCCCGCCGGATCCCATGATGATGAACGTAAACGGGACCGGCGGCTCACCTAGCCCCTCTGCGCGGAGTTCGTCGAGCACCAGGGCGATGCAGCGGCGCTGGATGGCCAGATGAATCTCGCTTAGAGCCCGCACCGCCATGCCGGCGCTCCGGTTGTTCTGGCGCAGTTCCTGGGCGATCTGACTCAAGCGGTCGTTGAACGCCTTCAGTTCGTCGAACCCGCCGGCTTCATCGATCTGGGCGATGAACGCCAATTGATAGGAGGCCAGCGCATAGAGAATGTCGGTCTGGGAGATGATCCCGACTGGTTTACCTTCTTCCACGACTACGAGATACCGCGTCCCAAGCCGGGTTTGTTCGGCCTGCACCTTCCACAGGGGGGCGTCGAAATCGATCGGGCACGGTTCTTCGCAGGCGCCATCGAGAACTCGATCATCCGGTCGCGCGTTGCCGCTGACCAGGCCGTTGGCCAAGGAAACAAAAGTGACCAGGCCCCGCAACTGCTTGGCGTCGTCGGTAATGCCCAGACTGCCGATCTGGCGCAGGCTCATGGTCTCGAACGCTTCCCGGACCGTGGTGTCCGGGCCGCGGGTGGCGAGCGGGGCTTTCATGATCGCCCGGGCGGGCAGGGACCAGACCCCGGTGACCGGTTGCGCGGTTTGACTGCGGATGCGCTCGGTGAGGAACCGGTTGAAGGTGTTGAAAATATCCGGGTGGCGCAGTTCGGCTTCGCGCAGTTTGGAGGCTGGCAATACGTCGACGAGCGCGCGGGTCAGAGCGGTGGCGGTCGCCGTATAGGGTGAGGCGTCGAAATAGTTATCCACCCCAAGCACGTCACCCAGATCCAGATCAACCACCCGCCCCTCGGGGTCGCGCAACTCCATGTTGCCTTCCCGCAGAATGAAGACCGCGTTTTTATAGGGTTGCTCGCAGGCGAATAACACCTGCCCGGAGGCCAGTTCCAGAGCCTGGGTCTGGCCGAGCAGTTCGTGAAGGGTTTCCGGAGCCAGTTCCCGGAACGCGGTCAGAATGCCGCGGGTGGAGAGCGCTGAATCGGTTGAGTGGTTCATGGCGTCGGCGAATCTCGGGGCAGTCGTTGGGCGCTGGTGGGCGCTTCGAACGCAAGATGATGATCGGCGGAAATTTCTTTAACCAGGCCAGCGTTTGGAGGTGGATGAACTATAAATCATTCATACTCTCGAAAGAAAAACAATTCGCGGGGGATCGATACGTGAGCAGACCCGGATGTTTTCCGGAAGAAGATGATGTGCAAAATGTGGTTTATGTCGCTGCGGTGCTACAAATTTCCGAATTCGATGTCTTTCGCCTGGCTTACCATGAGTGGTTTGGTCAGCCGGCGGAACGTCGGGAAATGGAAGCGTGCTTCCATCGCTATCTGGCGGCGACTCAAGCGCCGGTATGGGTAAGGTCCTTCGTTCGCCGAGTCCGGAAGCTCGCCGAGGACGACCAACTGGACTTGCGCGCGTTCGGTCTCGAACCCCCAGCTCCAGCCAGCAAGGCGCGAATCATCCTGGGCTTCACCGTGTTGGCGAGCATCCTCATGCTCGTGGGGTTCCTGATCTATGCCGCGTTCCGGTTGGAGATGCCCGTGGGGATCACTTGCCAACTGCCGCCGTGTTACTGATTGGGGAGAGAACCTCGTGTTCGATTGGTTTTTTGTACTGGTTACCGGCCTGGTGGCCTATCACGGTCTAGCCTACCGGGATAAAAATGGCGAAACGGAATGGGTGCATCTGCTGTTCGGATGCATCGCGCTGTTGTTCTGTCTGCGGGTCCTCTTTGTGGACATCCTCGAACTGGTGGTATTTTGAGATTACCTCCTACCCCGCCGCTTTCGTCATCTCCGCCACGATCAACTGCGTCCACGCCCCAGAGCCAGCCAGGTTCTGGCCGCCATCCGCGACCACCCGCGCACCGGTGATGTAGGACGCCAGCGGCGAGGCCAAAAACACGCTGAGTTGGCCGATGTCGTCCGGGTCGCCAAACCGGCCCAGCGGGATCATCTTCTTCAACCGGTCGGCGCTACCGGCTGGGACCAGTCGGCGCACGCCCTCGGTGCCTTCGATCGGGCCGGGAGCGATGCTGTTGCAACGGATGCCAAACCGGCCCCATTCCAACGCCAGATTGTGCATCAATTGATCGACTCCGGCCTTGGCGGCGCCGACGTGGGCTTGGAACGCATAGGGCATGAACGCTTGTCCCGCCGAGATGAACAGGATAGTGCCGCGCGTTTCCTTAAGCTGTTC
>DAIRDI010000355.1:0-3473 GCA_036796235.1 Candidatus Competibacteraceae bacterium
TTGCCTAAAAAATACAATGATGCTTATCACTTGGCTGGCGACGGCTTAGTTGTCCCAGTCATCCGATATTTGGCGGCTCATATTCTGGAGCCTGTCCTGAATTCTACCGAGCCATTAACTACGCCTCAGTCTCAACTGGATATTTTCTCCTACCCACAAACAATGGAAATGGCTCTATAAATATTTAAGGATAGACAGAAATGCAATCACCGCCAAACGATAAAAAGAAACTGGATTCCATTAACATTCCTCCTTTTGAAACAGAGGATTTACGGAGAAATATCAGTAAATTTCTTGACATGGATTTTCCTGACGCCACCACTGAAAAGATCATCAAGGTGGGGAATTTTAAATGGGGCGCCTATGCGTTCTTCGATTATGATGGCGAACCGATTTATGTGGGTCAAACCAACGAGAAATTACGTACTCGAATCCGCCGCCATCTGACAAACCAAAGAACCGACGCCGTCGCCATGTCGGTTCTCGATCCCTTTGAAGTCTTGGAAATCGAAGTTTGGCCGTTGCCACAGTTCCAGAAAACGGATAGTAGAAACAAGGACGCCAAAGCCCATCTGGACGCGCTGGAACGCCTGATTTATCAAAACGCCTTAAGCAACAGCCGCTTTTCGGCAGTGTTAAATGAGAAAGATCCCCCCCTTTCGTCGATGACGATTGATGCGCCGCCTTCTTTTCGGGGGCGCATCGTTTCCGATGAAGTCTACAACATTCGCTCGCACCTCGATTATCGTCTGGCGCGGCGCGCTCTGATCATTGCGCGCTTGGCGCAAGTCATTGCCGAACGGAAAGTTCAGGGTGGATTGCGGCGGGTTTTATTGATGCAATCCAAACGGTTGCAGTATCTGGCCGAGCGGCGCTATCTCGAATTGGGCGGCGATGCGTCCGTGGAGCGGGAGGATGAGCCAAACCACGGCGACGATGATGGTTGACCCGGAACGATCCCGAACCATGCGGGCGGTCAAGAGCCGCGACACCGCCCCAGAAATGACGGTTCGCCGCCTGATTTTCTCCATGGGCTACCGCTATCGACTGCATCGGAAAGATCTTCCCGGAAAGCCGGATTTGGTTTTTTCCACCCGCCGCAAAGTCATTTTTGTCCACGGCTGCTTTTGGCACGGACACGATTGCCAGCGGGGCGCTAGAGTTCCTAAAAACAACCGGGAATATTGGGAAAGAAAAATCGCTCGTAACCGCGAACGCGATAGCCAGCATTACGCCGATTTGGAACGTGGAGGCTGGACTGTTCTGACCCTCTGGGAATGCCAGATCCGGGAAACCGGCGTTTGCGCCGAACGGATTCAAGCGTTTCTGGAAACGAACATCGATCTTAGAGCCTATACGGAAAATTAACCCATTGATTGTAGGAGCGAGCTTGCTCGCGATAGGAGGGTCAGCAATCGCGGCCAAGGCCGCTCCTACATATAAGGTATTGAATTAAGATATTAATTTTTCGTAAAAGCTCTTAAATGCTGGAAAAACCTTCATCGCCACTCGCTAACAGGACCATAAATGCCACTACCCGATACGGTCAAAATCGTCGAAGTCGGTCCCCGCGATGGCTTGCAAAACGAGCCCAAGGCGATCGCCACGGCGACCAAGGTGGAGCTGATCGCCCGGTTGGGAAAGACCGGACTCAAGACCATTGAGGCGACGTCCTTCGTTTCGCCGAAGTGGGTTCCACAGATGGCCGACCACGCTGCGGTCATGAGCGCCATCGAGCGGTTGCCCGGCGTCGCGTATCCGGTGCTGACGCCTAATCTCCAGGGCCTGGAGGCAGCCCTGGAGGCGGGCGCGCGGGAAGTCGCCATCTTCGGGGCCGCCTCCGAGTCCTTCTCGCAAAAAAATATCCATTGTTCCATCGCCGAATCGCTGGCCCGCTTCGAGCCGGTGATGGCGGCGGCGCGGCGCGCTGGAGTCCGGGTGCGCGGTTACGTGTCCTGCGCGCTCGGCTGCCCCTACGAAGGAGCGATCCAGCCGGCGGCGGTCGCCCAGGTGGCGGGCGCTCTGTTCGACCTGGGGTGTTACGAAATCAGCCTGGGCGACACCATCGGCGTCGGAACCCCGGAAGCGGCCAAACGGATGATCGAGGCGGTCGGCGGCCGCGTGCCCCTCGAGCGCCTCGCCGGCCACTACCACGATACCTATGGCATGGCGATCGCCAATATTTACGCCTCGCTGCAATGCGGCGTGACGGTGTTCGACGCCTCGGTGGCCGGGCTGGGCGGGTGCCCCTACGCGCCGGGCGCTTCCGGCAACGTCGCCACCGAGGATGTCCTGTATCTGCTGAACGGATTGGGCATCGAGACCGGGGTCGATCTCGACGCCCTGATCGATTGTTCGATCTGGATCAGCGCCGCGCTGGGGCGTCCGCCGGCCTCGAAAGTCGCGCGGGCGCGAGCGGGCCGGCCCCTTCCAGCCGCCGAATCCTCCTGACCCGTGGAGAGAGACCGATGACTCACGACGCGCGCCCCGATCGACCGCTCTGGGTTCCCGACCCACAATGGAGCGCCACGACGCGCATGGCCGCCTTCACCGCGATGGCTCGCCAGATATCCGGCAAGCCGCTGGCGTCCTATGCGGATTTACACGCCTGGTCGGTCGATGCGCCCGAGCAATTCTGGCCCGCGCTTTGGGATTTTTGCGGCGTGCTCGGCGAGCGCGGCGAACGGGTGCTGGTCGATCCCCACCGGATGCCCGGCGCCCGCTGGTTCCCGGACGCCCGCCTCAACTTCGCCCAGAACCTGCTGCGGGATTGCGGCAACCCCGAGGCGCTGGTGTTCTGGGGCGAGGATAAAGTCAAGCGCGCGGTCTCGCGGACCGAATTGCGCCAGCAGGTCGCCCAATTCGCCGCCGCGCTGAGGGACGCGGGCATCGGCCCCGGCGACCGCGTCGCCGCCTATCTGCCCAACCTGCCCGAAACGGTCGTCGCGATGCTCGCCGCCGCCAGCATCGGCGCGGCATTCACCAGCGCCTCCCCGGATTTCGGAATCCAGGGCGTTCTCGACCGCTTCGGTCAGACCGAACCCAAGGCGCTGATCGCCTGCGACGGTTACTGGTACCACGGCAAGGCGGTCGATATGCGGCCCAAGCTGGCCGAACTCGCGCCCCGGTTGCCCAGCGTCCGGCGGTTGATCCTGGTTCCCTATCTGGACGACGACGCGGACGCGCTGGCGGCGACCTTGCCCCAGGGAGTCTCTTGGGCGCGTTTTGTCGCGCCCCACGCGGCGACGACCGGGATCGAGTTCGCGCCGCTGCCCTTCGCTCATCCGCTCTACATCATGTATTCATCGGGGACGACCGGCGTTCCCAAGTGCATCGTCCACGGCGCGGGCGGGACGCTGTTGCAGCACCTCAAGGAACACCAGCTTCATACCGATCTGCGCGCGGGCGACCGCTTGTTCTACTTCACCACCTGCGGCTGGATGATGTGGAACTGGCTGGTTTCCGGCCTGGCC
>DAIRDI010000356.1:0-3465 GCA_036796235.1 Candidatus Competibacteraceae bacterium
CCGGTTGCTGGCCGACTACCGGCCGGAGTATCTGGCGGTGGTGTTCGACGCGCCCGGCAAGACCTTCCGCCACGACCTGTTCCCCGACTACAAGGCCCACCGGCCACCGCTGGACCCGCAACTGGTCCAGCAAATCGCGCCCCTGTACGCCTGCGTTCGCGCCATGGGCTTGCCATTGCTGCAAATCAGCGGCGTCGAGGCCGACGATGTGATCGGCACCCTGACTCAACAGGCGACCGCGCGCGGCTTGCCGGTGTTGATCGTCAGCGGCGACAAGGACTTGGCGCAGTTGGTGGACGAGCAAGTCCGGATGCTGGACACCATGAAGAACGTGGTGGCCGACGTGGCCGGGGTAGAGCAGAAATTCGGCGTGCCGCCGGCCCGGATCGTGGATTGGCTGGCGTTGGTCGGCGACAGTTCCGACAACATCCCCGGCGTGCCCGGCGTGGGACCGGTGACCGCCGCCAAATGGCTGCGCGAGTACGGCTCGCTGGATGCGTTGATCGCCAACGCCGCCGCCGTCTCCGGCAAGGTCGGCGACAAGCTGCGCGCCGGCCTCGAACAACTGCCGTTGTCCCGGCGCCTGGCGACCCTGGATTGCGCGGTGCCGCTGCCGGTGGCCTTCGAGGATTTGCGCCCCACCCCGCCCGATACCGCCACGCTGCGAACGCTGTACGAGCGCTATGAATTCCGTTCCTGGTTGCGGGAAATGCCGGCGGGCGGTCCGGTCGTCGCGCCGGCTTCCGAGCCACCGGCCGCTGAACCGGAAAGCGCCGAGGCCGAGGAAGAAAATGCCGATCCACCGAATTATCAGGTGGTGCTCGATCAGGCCACGTTCGACGCCTGGCTGGCACGCTTGCGTGCGGCCGAGTTGTTCGCCTTCGACACCGAGACCACCAGCCTGAATTACCTGGACGCCCGCCTCGTCGGCGTGTCCTTCGCGGTGGAGCCGCGCGAAGCAGCCTACGTGCCTCTGGCCCACGACTATCCCGGCGCGCCGGAGCAGTTGAATCGGGAACAGGTGCTGGAGCAACTGCGTCCGCTCCTGGAAGATCCGGCGCGGCTCAAGCTGGGCCAGCATCTCAAATACGACGCGCATGTGCTCGCCAATCACGGCGTCACGTTGCGCGGCATCCGGCACGACACCCTGTTGGAATCCTACGTGCTGGATTCCACCGCCCGCCACGATCTGGATTCGCTGGCCGAACAGCACCTGCGCGTGCGCACGATCCGGTTTGAGGAAGTGGCGGGCAAGGGCGTCAAGCAACTGACCTTCAATCAGGTGGCGCTGGAACAGGCCGGCCCCTACGCCGCCGAGGACGCCGACGTCACCCTGCGCTTGCATCGCTGCCTGTGGCAGCGCCTGGAGCGGGAGCCGGGTCTGCGGCGGCTGTATGAAGAACTGGAAATTCCGCTGATCGACGTGCTGGCCCGGATGGAGCGGATCGGGGTGCGGGTGGATGCGGCGGCGCTGCGCCGGCAGAGCGGCGAACTGGCCCAACGGCTGTGGGAACTGGAGCGACAGGCTTACGATCTGGCCGGCGAGAAGTTCAATCTCGGGTCGCCCAAACAATTGCAGGTCATTTTGTTCGAGCGTTTGGGCTTGCCGGCCGGCAAAAAAACCGCCACCGGGCAGTCCTCCACCGCCGAGGACGTGTTGCAGGAACTGGCCGAGGATTATCCATTGCCCCGCGTGCTGCTGGAACACCGGGGGCTGAGCAAGCTGAAATCCACCTATACCGACCGCCTGCCCGAGCAGATTCACCGGCGCACCGGGCGGGTGCATACCTCCTACCAGCAGGCCGTGGCCAGCACCGGCCGGTTGTCGTCTTCCGACCCTAATTTGCAGAATATCCCGATCCGCACCCCGGAAGGGCGGCGCATCCGTCAGGCGTTCGTGCCGGAACCCGGCTGGGTGATGCTGGCGGCGGATTATTCGCAGATCGAATTGCGGATCATGGCCCACCTGTCCGGCGACGAAGGACTGTTGCGGGCGTTCGCCGCCGGCGCCGACGTGCATCGCGCCACCGCCGCCGAGGTGTTCGGCGTGACACTGGAGGAGGTCAGCGCCGAGCAGCGGCGGAGCGCCAAGGCCATCAATTTCGGCTTGATCTACGGCATGTCGGCGTTCGGACTGGCCCGCCAACTGGGCATCGAGCGCGGCGCGGCTCAGGACTACGTGAACCGCTATTTCGCTCGTTATCCGGGGGTTAAGGCGTACATGGACGACACCCGCCGCCAGGCCGCCGAGCGGGGTTACGTGGAAACCGTGTTCGGTCGCCGGCTGTATCTACCGGACATTCGGTCCCGCAACGCCCAGCGCCGCCAGGCGGCGGAGCGCGCCGCGATCAACGCGCCGATGCAAGGCACCGCCGCCGATATCATCAAGCGGGCCATGCTGGCGGTGGATGGCTGGCTCCAGGAGTCCGGCGTGGCGGCGCGGATGTTGATGCAAGTGCATGACGAGCTGGTGTTCGAGGTGGAACCAGCGGTCGTGGACTTGGCCAGCGCGCGGATTCGCGCGGCGATGGTCGAGGCGGCGGAACTGCGGGCGCCGCTGGAGGTGGAGATTGGGGTGGGCGCGAATTGGGATGAGGCGCATTGAGGGATTGGCGAATTGACGAATTGACGTGGCTCTCAATCAAGCATAGGCTTGGCCTATGTTAAAAACTGGAGACGCCGCCATGCTCGATACCCGCACCGAACGTCGCGCCCGCCTGTTCCGCAACGGAAGCAATCAAGCCGTGCGCATTCCGCGCGAGTTCGAACTACCCGGTGAGGAGGTCATCATCCGCAAGGACGGCGACCGGCTCATCGTGGAACCGATCCGAAAATACAACAACCTGGCCGAACTGCTGGCTTCATGGGAAGACATCGATGAAGAGTTTCCCGATGTGGATGAAGGGCTATTGCCGCTGGACGACATCAAATTATGATGGACAATCCCCTGCGCTATCTGCTGGATACCAACATCGTGTCCGATATAGCCCGGCATCCGCAGGGTCCAGTGGCGCGGCGCATGGCGGCCGTTGGTGTCGAACGGATCGGCGTCAGCATCATCGTTGCGTGCGAGATTCGCTTTGGCTTGGTCAAGCATCCCGCGCCGCGCCTGGCACGGCATCTGGAGCAACTGCTGGGTTCCTTCACGCTGGTTAATCTGGAGCCGCCGGTCGAGGAACATTACGCCGATATCCGCAACACACTGGAGCGCGCGGGCACGCCCATCGGCCCGAATGATCTGCTGATCGCCGCCCATGCCCGCGCGCTGGGCTTGATCCTGGTCACCGACAACTGGCGTGAATTCTCCCGGGTTCCAGGACTCCCGGTTGAAAACTGGCTAGCCTGATCCCTCCTAAAAGGCAAGGTCAAGCGACGAAACCGAGAGGCTGGTTAAGAGCTTCTCGGAACCCTCCCTAAATTTTTCAAGTTGACATCCACCGTCGCCTATCGTTATATAAATTAAAA